>NZ_JAKGTG010000009.1:113287-135928 GCF_022324845.1 Clostridium sp. YIM B02506 | reverse complement strand
TTCTTCAATTCTTCAATTCTTCAATTCTTCAATTCTTCAATTCTTCAATTCTTCAATAGGCATTTTGGCTTTTTAGAGATTTATTAGCAAGCTCTTTTTTTAATATTGTTGAGTTTTTTAAAGGGTAGTCTACTTTTTTGCCTGTTTATTATTCATCTTTTAATAAAAAATTCTATTTTTTCTAATACAGAGTTGTATAATGAATTCTTTTTAAGCACTACCCTATTTATGCAAGCTTATACTACTTTTCTTATGTTTATTTATCAATAAATTTATAAATAAAAATGTATATTATCATCTGTAAACCTATACTTTAATGTATAAATATAAAAATAACTAATTTTTATAAATAAATATTGCATAATTATTCATAAAGTTCTATAATATTAAATATCTTAAATATGGAAATTACGGGGGTTGTAAAATGAAAAAGTACAATAAAGTTTTATTAGCATATTCTGGTGGATTGGATACATCTATAATCATTCCATGGCTTAAGGAAACTTATGGATGTGAAGAAGTAATAGCTGTTGTTGGAGATGTAGGACAAGGTGATGATGAACTTGAAGGTTTAGAAGAAAAAGCAATCAAAACTGGTGCTTCTAAAATATATATAGAAAACTTACAAAAAGAATTTGTTGAGGATTATATATTCCCAACTTTAAAAGCTGGTGCAACTTATGAAGGAAAATATCTTCTTGGGACTTCTTTTGCAAGACCTGTAATTGCAAAAAGAATGGTTGAAATAGCTAAAGCTGAAGGAGTAGATGCTATAGCTCATGGATGTACTGGTAAAGGTAATGACCAAGTACGTTTTGAACTTACTATAAAAGCTTTTGCTCCAGAGCTTCCTGTTGTTGCTCCTTGGAGAATATGGGATCTTAAATCAAGAGAAGAAGAAATAGCTTATGCTATTGAAAAAAATGTTCCTATAAAAATAACTTACGAAACAAACTATTCTAAAGATAAAAACTTATGGCATTTAAGTCATGAAGGTTTAGATCTTGAAGATCCAGCTAATGAACCAAAATATGATGAAATATTAGAAATGGGAGTTTCTCCTGAAAAAGCTCCTGATGTACCAACTTACGTTACTGTTAGCTTTGAAAAAGGAATTCCTGTAGCTGTAAATGGTGAAAAAATGGATGGGGTATCTATAATAAAAGCTCTAAACAAAGTTGGTGGAGAAAATGGTGTTGGAATTATAGATATGGTTGAAAATCGTTTAGTAGGAATGAAATCAAGAGGAGTATATGAAACTCCAGGTGGATCAATTCTTTACTACGCTCATAAAGAATTAGAATATTTATGTTTAGATAGAGAAACATTACATTATAAAGAGCAAATAGCTTTAAAATTTGCTGACTTAGTTTATAACGGTCAATGGTTTACTCCTCTTAGAGAAGCTCTTTCTTCTTTTGTTGATAAAACTCAAGAAACAGTAACTGGAGATGTTAAGCTTAAGTTATATAAAGGAAATATAGTTTCTGCTGGTTCTACTTCTCCATATACCTTATATTCAGAAGAATATGCAACTTTTGGTGAAGATTCAGTATACGATCAAAATGATTCAGCAGGATTCATAAATCTATTTGGATTACCAGTAACAGTTAAAGCAAAAATGGACGCAAAAGTGAATGGAGTGAAATAATTATGAAACTTTGGGGTGGAAGATTCCAGAAGGCAGTTGATAATTTAGTAAATGACTTTAACTCTTCTATTAGAACAGACGGAAGAATGTTTAAGGAAGATATAGATGGAAGCTTAGCTCATGTAAAAATGCTTATAGCTCAAGACATCATCCCAAAACAAGATGGAGAAAAAATTATCTCAGGTCTTACTGAAATAAGTAAAAGGATTGAAAATGGGGTTATTGAAATTGATCCTTCTTCTGAGGATATACACTCCTTTATAGAAGCAACTCTTACTTATTACATTGGGGATGAGGGTAAAAAGCTTCATACTGGAAGAAGCAGAAATGATCAGGTTACTTTAGATACAAGATTATATTTAAAAAAGGAACTAAAGAACTTAATTAATGTAATCCTATCATTTGAAGAAACTCTTTTAATAAAAGCAGAAGAAAACATAGATACAATAATGCCTGGCTATACTCATA
Source organism: Clostridium sp. YIM B02506 (assembly GCF_022324845.1). Lineage (NCBI taxonomy): Bacteria > Bacillati > Bacillota > Clostridia > Eubacteriales > Clostridiaceae > Clostridium > Clostridium sp. YIM B02506. Next base: position 133,809 of record NZ_JAKGTG010000009.1, on the reverse strand, counting down.
TGCAAAAGGCTCAACCTATAACTTTTGCTCATCATTTACTTGCTTATGGTGAAATGTTTAAAAGAGATTTAGGTAGAATAAAAGATACTTTAAAAAGAATGGACGAAATGCCTTTAGGAAGTGGTGCACTTGCTACTTCCACTTATCCTATAGATAGAGAGATGGTTGCAAAAGAACTTGACTTCTCCTCTATTAGTTTAAACAGTTTAGATGCTGTTTCTGATAGAGATTATGTTATAGAGACTTTATCTGCTCTTTCTATGATAATGATGCATCTTTCAAGATTTTCTGAAGAAGTTATATTATGGTGTACTCACGAGTTTAGCTTCATTGAATTGGATGATGCCTACTCTACTGGAAGCTCTATAATGCCTCAAAAGAAAAATCCTGATGTTGCTGAGTTAGTTAGGGGTAAAACTGGAAGGGTTTATGGGGATTTAATCACTCTTCTTACTCTAATGAAGGGAATTCCTCTTGCTTATAATAAGGATATGCAAGAAGATAAAGAAGCTTTATTTGATGCACTAGACACAGTATTTTTATCTATAAAGACTTTCAATGGAATGTTAAAAACCATGAGAATCAAAAAAGATAATATGAGAAAAGGTGCCTTAGGTGGATTCACAAATGCTACTGATGTAGCTGATTACTTAGTTAAAAAAGGTGTTGCTTTTAGAAATGCACATGAAGTTGTTGGGGCCATCGTACTTCACTGCATTAATAAAGGAATAAATATAGAAGAGCTTTCTTTAGAAGCTTTAAAAGAATTTTCATCTTACTTTGAAGAAGATATCTATAATGCTATCTCTCTTGAAACCTGTGTTGAGGAACGTAAGGTCATTGGAGGACCAAGTTCTAAATCAGTTAAGATTCAACTAGAAGCTTTAAAGAATTTCATAGATAGTAATAAAATAGTATAGTTTTTCAAAGGCGAAAAAGGGGGTATTTATTTTGGTAAAGGTCGGAATAATTGGGGGAACAGGATATGTAGGTGCTGAACTTATAAGACTTCTTATGAATCATAAGGAAGTTATAATCTCAGGAATATCCTCTGTAAGTTTTAGTGGGCAAGATATATCTAGCATATACCCAAGTTTTTATAATATAACTTCACTTATATGTACAGATGAAGATGCGGTAATCGAAAAAAGTGATGTTATTTTTGCTGCTCTTCCTCATGGCTTAAGTGAACATATAGCCAAAAAAGTATTAGATAAAAACAAAATTTGCATAGATATGGGGGCAGATTTTAGACTTTCTGATGAAAGTGTATATAAGAAATGGTATGGCAAAAGCTTTGATTTATCTGAATTACATGGCAGCGAAGTATACGGACTTCCTGAGCTTAATAGGGCTAAGATTAAAGAAACAAAGCTTGTTGCAAATCCAGGGTGTTATGCAACTTCTATAGAGCTTGCACTACTTCCTCTTATATCAAAAGGACTAATCGAAGAAAATGGAATTATAGCTGATTCTAAATCTGGTGTGTCTGGAGCGGGAAGAGCTCTTAGTCAAAGCTCTCATTTTACAGACTGTAATGAAAGCTTAAGTGCTTATAAAATAGCTAATCATAGACATACACCTGAAATTGAAGAAGTTTTAAATTCTGCTTCTTTAGATAAAAAGGTAAAGTTAATTTTTACACCTCACCTACTACCTATTAATAGAGGCATATTATCTACGATATATACTACTCCAAAGGAGAAAATAGATCTTGTAGATATCCATAAGGAATTTAGTGAATTTTATAGCACGGAACCTTTTGTGAATGTACTTCCACTCGGTGAAGTAGCTAAAATTAACAATGTTAGATTATCTAACTACTGCCAAATATCTCTTCATTATGATGAAGACAGCAATAAATTAATATTAATATCTTGTATTGATAATATGATTAAAGGTGCCGCTGGACAAGGAATCCAGAATATGAATATCCTCTTAGGTTTTGATGAAAAAGAAGGATTAAATACTATAGCACCAGCATTTTAGACATCTGCATATGACTAAGGGGGTTATTTAATTGAATATAAACATTATAGAAGGAGGGGTAACCTCTCCTAAAGGATTTCTTTCTTCTGGCATACATGCTGGAATAAAAAAAGATAAAAACAAAAAGGATCTTGCATTATTAGTTTCAGAAAAAATCTGTAATGCAGCTGGAGTTTACACAAAAAACAAGGTTAAGGGGGCTCCACTTTTAGTTACTAAAGATCATTTAATAGATAATAAAGCTCAAGCAGTAATAATAAATAGTGGAAACGCTAATACCTGTACTGGGGAAAAAGGTCTTATAGCCGCTGAAACTATGTGTTCTCTTGTGGCTAATTCTTTAAACTATAAAACTGAAGATGTATTAGTTGCTTCTACTGGTGTTATAGGTGTTCAGCTTAACGTTAAGCCTATAGAAAACTCTATGACTTCTCTAATAGATGAACTAAGCCCAGAAGGTTCTCTATCTTCTGCTGAGGCTATAATGACTACTGATACCTTCTTAAAGTCACTCTCAATCAAGTTTGAGTTATCAGGTAAAGAAGTTACCTTAGGTGCAATGGCAAAAGGGTCTGGAATGATTCACCCTAACATGGCAACTATGTTATCTTTTATAACTACAGACGCTAATATAAGCTCTGCTCTATTAGATAAAGCTTTAAAAGATACTGTTAATATAAGTTACAACAGAATATCTGTAGATGGAGATTCTTCTACAAATGATATGGTTGTTATATTAGCAAACGGTCTTGCTGAAAATACTCTAATAGATAGTGAAAATGAAGATTATCTAATATTTGTAGAGGCTTTAAAAACTTTAAACATAACCTTAGCTAAATTGATTGCTAAAGATGGTGAAGGTGCTACAAAGTTAATTGAATGTACTGTTTCTAATGTTTCTAGTGAAGAAATTGGAGAAAAGTTATCTAAATCAGTTATATCTTCAAGCTTAGTTAAAGCAGCTATTTTTGGCAGTGATGCTAACTGGGGAAGAGTTTTATGTGCTCTTGGATATGCTGATGTTGATGTAGATTTATCAAATATCGATATCTTCTTTGAAAGTTCTAAAGGAACTATAAAGGTATGTGAAAATGCTTTTCCTGTAAACTTCTCAGAGGAACTAGCAAAAGAAATACTATTAGAAAAAGAAATTAAAATATTAGTTGATATGAAATCTGGTTCCCACTCTGTTTCTTGTTGGGGATGCGATTTAACTTATGACTATGTAAAAATCAATGGAGATTACAGATCCTAAAGGAGGAACCTAGAGTTGAATTACAATGAAAGAGCCAATATTTTAGTGCAAGCATTACCTTACATCCAGCAGTATAAAGGCAAGACTGTTGTTGTTAAATATGGCGGTAATGCCATGATTAGTGATGAACTTCGTGAAGGGGTTATAGCTGACTTAGTTCTTATGAACTATGTAGGAATTAATGTTGTGGTAGTGCATGGTGGCGGTCCTCATATCTCCTCTTATCTAAAGAAAATAAACAAAGAAAGTGTTTTTATAGATGGATTAAGATACACAGATGATGAAACCATGGATATAGTTCAAATGGTTTTAGGAGGAAAAGTAAACAAAGACTTAGTAAAGTTAATTGAAGCTTCTGGTGGAAAAGCTATTGGCCTATCTGGTATGGATGGTTCCATGATTCAAGCCAAAAAAATCTCTTCAGAAGTTGATCTTGGTAATGTAGGTGAAATTACAAAAATTAATACTGAAATCATTAAAAACTCTATAGCTAACGGATACATTCCAGTGATAGGTAGTATAGCTACAGGTGAGGAAAATAAAGTTTATAATATTAATGCAGATACTTGTGCATCTAAAATAGCCTCTGCTTTAAAGGCTGAAAATTTAATTCTTCTTACAGATGTACCTGGAGTTATGCTTGATCCTAAAGAACCATCAACTTTGATTTCAGAATTAAGATTACACGAAATCCCTCGTCTTTATATGGATAATGTTATAAAGGGAGGAATGATTCCTAAGGTTAACTGTTGTGTAGAGTCAGTTAGAATGGGAGTTAAAAAGGCTCAAATAATTGATGGAAGAGTTCCACATGCACTTATACTTGAGTTATTCTCAAAAGATGGCATAGGAACAATGATTTATTAGGAGGATGTTGAAATGAATGATTTAATTGGGGCAAAAGAATATCTTATGAACACCTACCCTTTCCTTCCTGTAGTTTTTTCTCATGGAAAGGGAGTAAAACTTTTTGATAGTGATGAAAAAGAATATCTAGATCTTACATCTGGTATAGGTGTTTCTTCCCTTGGTTATGGAGACGAAGCTTGGGTAAATGCAGTTACTGCTCAACTAAATAAGATAACTCATGTATCTAATATATTTATGTCAGAACCAACTTTAAAATTAGCTGAAAAAATAACTTCTCTATCTGAAATGAGCAAGGTATTTTTCTCTAATTCTGGAGCTGAAGCTAACGAAGGTGCTATAAAACTTGCTAGAAAATATAGCTACGATAAATATGGTGAAGGAAGAAGTACTATAATAACTTTAAACAATAGCTTTCATGGACGTACTATTACTACCCTAAAAGCTACTGGACAAGAAAAGTTTCATAAATACTTTTACCCATTTACTGAAGGCTTTAAGTACGTAGACGCTAATGATTTAGGTTCTTTAGAAGAATCTGTTGATAATAGCGTATGCGCAATTATGATAGAAGCTATTCAGGGTGAAGGCGGTATAAGACCTTTAAACCAAGAATTTATAGATAAAATATTTGATATAGCTAAAGAAAAAGATATTTTAGTCATATTTGATGAAATTCAATGTGGTATAGCTAGAACCGGTAAACTATTTGGTTTTAATCATTTTAATGTTAATCCTGATATTGTAACTGTTGCAAAAGGTTTAGGTGCTGGTCTTCCTATAGGTGGTATTCTTTGTAATGAAAAACTAAAAGACACCTTCTCTTTTAGTGATCATGGTTCAACCTTTGGAGGAAACCCCGTAGCTACTGCTGGAGCAATTGAAGTTTTAAATGCAGTATCTAGCGAAGGATTTATGGATGAAGTTCTTGATAAAGGTAACTTTATTAAAGAATTTTTAGAAAACTCTTCTACTTCTAATATAGTTGAAGTTAGAGGAAAAGGGCTAATGATTGGAATAGAGATAAATGGAGAAGCGTCTAAAGTTCAAAAAGAAGCTTTGGAAAAAGGTCTTTTAGTTCTTACTGCTGGGCCTAAAGTTGTTAGACTTCTACCCCCATTAGTAATTTCAAAAGAAGACTTAAAGATTGGATTAGAGATATTAGTAGATATAATAAAAAACATTTAATTTATGAGGGGGGTTATTATGAAAAAGGATTTATTAAAGATGGAAAATCTCACAAAAGAAGAGATTTTAGATATATTAAATATAGCTGATCAACTAAAATATGAACATAAACACGGGATAGAACATCATCACTTAAAGGGTAAAACCTTAGGTATGATTTTTCAAAAGGCTTCTACTAGAACTAGAGTAAGCTTTGAAGTTGGTATGTATCAACTTGGAGGAAATGCTTTATTCCTAAGCTCAAAGGATTTACAAATAGGAAGAGGTGAACCTGTTTGTGACACCTCACGTGTTTTATCTAGATATCTAGATGGCATAATGATTCGTACCTTTGAACAAAAAGAAGTTGATGATTTAGCTAAATACTCTGATATTCCTATAATAAACGGACTTACTGATGATGAACATCCATGTCAAGTTTTAGCAGATTTAATGACTATAAGAGAGTATAAAAAAAGCTTTGATGGATTAAAGCTTGCTTTTATAGGTGATGGTAATAATATGGCTCAATCCTTAATAGTAGGTGCATTAACTCTAGGTATGGATGTGTCTATAGCATCTCCGTCTGGATATACTCCAGATAATTATTACTTGGAGCTTGGAAAAGAATTAGCTGAAAAGACTAACGCTAAGTTTGTTCTTACAGATTCTCCAGTTGAAGCAGTTACATCTGCTGATATTGTTATTACTGATGTTTGGGCAAGTATGGGGCAAGAAGCTGAAGCTAAAGAAAGAGTTGAAGCTTTTAAAGGTTACCAAATTAATGAAGATTTAATGTCTTACACTAATCCAAGATCTCTAGTTCTTCACTGTCTTCCTGCTCATAGAGATGAAGAGATTTCTACTGAAACATTTGAAAAACACTCAGAAGAAATCTTTGATGAAGCTGAAAATAGACTTCATGCTCAAAAGGCTGTATTAGTTAAATTGTTAGGTAATAAATAAGTATATAAAAAAGATGCTATTTTAGGTAGCATCTTTTCTATATTAATTTAAATTATTTTATATAATCTTTGTAATTTTCTTGAGTAACTTTTACATAGTTAATCCATACATATTTTCCTTCAGTTACAGGGTAACCAACGTTTGCTTCGTTAATTTCTTTACCTTCTGCAGCTGCTATAGCTATATTAACTGTAGCTTTACCTTGGTTTGCTGCATCATTTAAAACTGTTCCAAGAAGAGATCCTTCCTTCATAGCTTGTAATGCAGGTGCTGTAGCATCTACTCCAACTACTGGAATATATTTAGAAGCATCGCCTTTGTTATATCCTTCAGCTTTTAAAGCTTCTATTGCACCTAGAGCCATATCGTCATTATTTGCTAAAACTGCTTCTATCTTATCAAGACCTTGACCAGTTATAAATGCTTTCATAAGGTCAGTTGCTTTAGCTTTGTCCCACATAGCTGTATCAGCAGCAAGTTTTTGAGTTTTGAATCCGCCAGCTTCTATAGCCTTTATTGAGTATTCTGTACGAAGAGTAGCATCTTGATGTCCTGGTTCTCCTTGAAGCATTACATATTGAATTACTCCATCCTTATTTTTATCTGCTTCTGGATGAGCTTTAAAGTAATCAACTAAAATTTCTCCTGATTGAGTTCCTGATTGTTCAGCTTTAGCTCCAACATACCATGCTTTATCGTAGCTATCCATATCTGCTTTTTCAGGTTCACGATTTAAGAATACTATAGGAAGCTTTTTAGCTTTTGCTTTTTCTATTATTGGACCAGCAGCTGTTCTATCAACTGGATTTATTGCTAAAGCAGTTACCCCTTTGGTAATAAATGTATCTACTTGTTCATTTTGAGTAGGTTGTTTATTTTGTGAATCCACTAATTCTATATCTGTTCCTTTATCTTTAGCTTGACCTTCCATAGCACCACGAACCCCTGTCATGAAAGTATCATCAAATTTGTAGATTGCAGAACCGATTAAAACTTTAGAATCTTTCTTTCCGCCTGAGCTAGAATCATTTCCTTTTGAACTACATCCTGCCATTGCACCAGCAATTACAACAGCTGACATAACGATTGTTAATAATCCTTTAAACCTTTTCATAATACCCCTCCGTAATCAAATCTTATTATTTTATATGATTTTGGTTTGTTATTCGTTTACATTTCTTATTATATAGACTTTTCGCTCTACTCTCCATACAAAATTCTTCACACTTTTATCGAATTTCTTAGTTAAATATTAGAAATTAAATCTAAACAAAAATAAAAATGCTATAAACTTACTCTACTAATTTATAGTAGTAAGCTAATAACATTTCTAATTTGAATTTATTTACTTTTCATGTATATATCTACATTATCCTTTGTAACTTCTGAATAATCAGCCATTACATATTTACCTTTTTCTAATCCCTCTACTGAATTTATATCGCCATTTGTTGACAATAAATAAGCCATATTAAATATTACCTTAGCTTGATATTTATAATCATTTATAGCAGTTCCTATCATTGCCCCATTTTTAACTTGGGTTAGTGACTCAGGAATTCCATCAATTCCAACAACAAGGGGAGGTCTTTTTATTGTATTGTCATTATTTAATGCTTCTAAAGCACCTAAGGCCATTTCATCATTATTACTAAATACAACTTCTATTTTATCTCCAAATTCCTTAATCCACTGATTCATTTTTGTAGTTGCTTGGGCATATTGCCAGTTACCAATTTCATCAGATAGTTTTTCTAATTCAACACCATTTTCTATCAAGGGTTTTATACAGTGCTCTGTTCTTATTAAGGTATCCTGATGCCCTGGTTCCCCTTCAAGTACTACATATTGAATTTTTCCGTCTCCATTTTTATCCACCAAACTTCTGTTACTCTTATAAGTATCTAAAATTATTTTCCCTTGTATTTCTCCAGACTGTTCTGCTTTTGCACCAACATAATATAGCTTATCCCATCTCTCCATATCTTCTTCAACAGGTTCACGATTAAAGAAAATCATAGGTATATTTGCAGACTTCGCTTTGTCAATCATCATAGAGGCAGCCGTTCTATCTACTATATTCACACATATAACATCGTAATTTTGAGAAACAAACCGTTCTACCTGACTATTTTGATTAGTCAAGCTTCCTTTAGCATCTACAACATTAATTGTTATCTTATAATTGCTATCGCCCTCTTTTTCCTTAGCTACATCTTCAATCTCTTTTGTAATTGCAGAAATAAAAGCATCATCCTGCCTATATAATGTAACTCCTATTTTTATATTTTTAATACTATCTTTATTAGTTCCATTATTATTATAATTACATGCTGATAATGAAGTACCAATTGTAACGGTTAAAAGGCATAAGGATATTTTTTTAAGTATTTTCATTATAAACACCTCAAAATTCTCATATATTTAAGACATTATTTTTACCTAATAAGCGGAAATAGCAATCTTTGATTCTCCTTTGAATACATATTATCTGTATTAACAATAGTTGAAGATATAGTGCTATTACTTATCTTCTTACCCTCTAACTTATCTACAGCAGCCTTTACCCCTAGATATCCTATATTAAATTCATTTTGCGTAGCTGTTGCATTAATGTTTTTTTCCTCTAAAGCTGAAATTATTTTACTTGTACTTCCTGTACCGTAGACTTTTATCGAACTTTTTTCATTGTCTATTATATTAGAGTCCTTTTTTACTTCGGCAACATACTCTAACATACCTGTACTGAGAGTTACTACTACATCTACATCATTGTTCTCTAATAGTTTTTTTATCTCAGTATAGTAATTAGCTTGACTCTCATTTGGAATTTCCCAAAACAGATAGGTATTATTAATTTTATTCATAACACTCATAAATCCTTCGTACCTGTCCGCTATGCTTTTGCACTCTAAATTATTTTTTATAATTGCAACTTTTTTCCCCATATCCCCCATTTCAATCATTTGTTCTCCTAAAAGTTCCCCAAGCTCATAATTATCATTCCAAATTGTTGGTGGAGTTTTCTCTAAATCAACATTAGACTCGATAAGAATAATAGGTACTTTTTTCATAGCTTCTTCTACTGTATTAGCCATTTTTTCATAATCTACTGGTGATAATATTATAGCATCTGCTCCATTTTTTATTTCTCTATCAATTAACTCTTTTTGCTCATCTATATTATTATCTTGCGAAAGATTTATAAAACTTACATCTATATTCAGTTCTGATGCCGCTTGCTCTACACCTTGCTTCATTATCATTAAGCTTTCATTATTTCTTCCACTTGTTATCAAAGAAATATTATGTATTTTTCTATTTTTTTGATTTGATAATGTATCATCTAAAAGTACTGAAAAGGATATAATTAATAGTAAAAATAAAATTATAAATGCAACTGTTTTTTTACTTTTCACTATTTACCTTCCTCCCTCTTCTGTGCTTCACTAAAATCAATAGCAGGAACATGTATTCTAATTGTTGTCCCTTCATCAGGCTCACTATAAATCTTAAGTCCGTATTCTACACCATAATATATCTGTATTCTTTGATGAACATTTTTTAATCCAATACCTGAACTCTTTTTCTTTCCATTATTTTTTCTTGTAAGAAGAGTATCTGCAACTTCTTGCTCCATTCCAAGTCCATTATCTATAACATCAATATATAAATCTTCGTCTTTCAAGTACGCTTTTATTAATATCTCTCCATCTCCACCCATAAATTCCATACCATGATAAATTGCATTTTCGATTAAAGGTTGAATTATTAATTTAATAGTCGATAAATTTAATGTTTCTTCATCTATATCAATATTATATGTGAATTTGTTTTTATATCTTATGTTTTGTATTGTTAAATAATTACGTGCATGTTCAATTTCATCTTTTACTGATATTATATTTTTCCCTTTACTTAAGCTTATTCTAAAAAGTCTTGCTAAAGCTGTTACCATTGTAATAGCTCCATCATAATTTTCATTTTCTATCATCCAAACAATAGAATCTAATGTATTATATAAAAAATGTGGATTAATCTGAGCTTGAAGAGCATTTAACTCACTTTTTCTTTTGGACTCCTGTTCCCTTACTATATTGTCCATAAGTACATGTAACTGATTTACCATGGATTTTATAGCTTTCCCTAGATGCTGAATTTCGTAAGATCCACTTATTGCTATATCTACATCTTTGTCTCCATTCTCAAGCTTTTTTACTGACTTTTCAAGTGCCTTTATAGGGTTTGCTATACGAGAAGAAACAAACATATTGAGAAACACTAGGATAAATATCGCAAAAAACATGATAAATATTGCAAATAAGCTTATTTGTCTATAGTCAGAAGTTATATCAACCATTGGAGTGACCCCTATGATTTTCCACCCAGTATATCCTACTGTTTTTACTGTAACTAATCTTTTTTCTCCATTAAAAGTTTCTATATTAGTTCCATCCTCATATGTAGATCCCATTCTATTATTCTCATTTATTAAGTTTGAATATATTAATTGTTGTCTTGGATGATATATTATCTCTCCCTCTCCATCAACTAAATAGACGTAACCTGATTTTCCAAGGTTAACATTTTTACATATTTGTTCTATTTCACTGAAATTCATATCTACTAGCAATACACCTGGAGTTATTTTCCCATTGTTAGTTAATTCTACAGCTCTACTTAAAGAAATAACCCAACGATATTTATAATCTGGATCTATAAATAAATTCTGAACATGTGAAGTTGAAAAATGAAGGTTTTCTTTTCTACTTATAGCCTTTAAAAACCATTCACTTCTTGTAGGATTAGCAGAGTCTTTTAATTTTCCTACTGGGGATGCTCCTATAAGTTCTCCATATTCTGTAAATACGCTTATACTTATAAGAGAATCTTTATTTGATTCATATAATAAATCCATATCCTTACTTATACTGTCTACTGCTAAATCCTTTTTCTTAATAACACTATAATAACTAGCATCCGATACCTTCATCATATTTCTTAAGTAACTATCTAAGTTTAAATTAACTTGTTCTAGTATAGCCTTATTATTTTCGGATACCATATTTTCTGCTGAGTTTATAAATCTTAAATAAACTGCTCCAACAACCATAATCATCCCTACAACTGATATTACAGTAAAGGAAATAGATATTATATGTTGTATGCTTGTATTCTTACTTTTATCTAATACTTTTTCAACTTTTTTCTTTATAAAATTTATCATTACAGATCAAACTCAATTCTTTCTATATTTTGAAGGTGATACCCCAAACTTCTTTTTAAATACATAACTAAAATAATTAGCCTCTGGATATCCTACTTTTTCAGCTATAACGTAAGTCTTATAATCTGTTGTATTTAAAAGTTTTACAGCTTGTTCCAAACGTACTGTAGTTAAAAAATTTACAAAATTATTTTGTGTTTCACGTTTAAATATTGTAGAAAAGTAAGTAGAACTTACATGAAGTTTAGAACATACTTGTTCTACAGATAAATCTGGATCTGTGTAGTTTTCTAATACATACTGTTTTGCTTGCTCAACAAGCAATATAGATGAATTCACACGTTCTTTTTTAATCAAAACGTTTACCATGATAGACTTGTTTATAAACCATTCCTTTACCTCATCTATTGACCCAAAGGAATCTAAGTGTTCATAGCAATTAAAATTTTCACCAAATATATAATCCATATCTAGTTCATAAGTTTGTATAAGCTTTAATAAAGCTGTCATTATCTCCATAATATAAATTCTATACTTGTTAAATGGTAAAAGTAAATGCTGAACTTTATCAAATAAACCATTAATAACCTCTTTAATCTCTTCCTTAGTCGAAATCTTTATTGCATTTAACATTAAGTTTTCTTCTTGCTCGTGAAATTGAAGCTCAATAGAATTATCTGGTTCTACATCATCAATATAAATAGCCTTTCCTAAGCCAAGTATCAACTTATATTCTAATGCATTTAAGGCAGTTCTATATGAAAATTTTATCTCGCATGGATCATTATAAACATACCCAATACCTGCTGATATTTTTAAATTTGTGATACGCTCATAAACCTTGCATACTTCATTTATACCATTTATAAAATGACCTATCTCATCTTTAGAAGATAATCCTCCTATTACTACAACAATATCAGAATAAATAAAACTTGTGAAGCTACAATATTTGTGCATATTTTCATCTACTGTCTTTTTTATTGATATATTAGTAAGCACTGAGTCTTCATTAATATTATTGTTTATATCCTTTAATTTCAAGTTTCCTTCAGAACGAATAAGTGCTACAGATAAATATTCCTTTTTTAAATCTATGTTTAATTTATCAATCTGTTCACTCCACTTTTCACTATTTATCCTTCCCTCAATAGCTCCTACCAGAAATTGCTCTCTTATTACTGGTAAACTTTCAATATAATATTCTTGTAGTTTTTCTAAATTTCTTTTTTCATTATATTCATAATCAAGCTTTTCTTTTAATCTTTTTAAGACCTCAATTAGTTCTACAGAATTAATCGGTTTCAAAACGTATTCAACTACATTAATTTGGATAGCCTTGTGAGCATATTCAAAATCGTCACAGCCTGAAAAAATTATAATTTTAGTAGAAGGCATCATTTCTGAAACTCTTTTTCCTAATTCTAATCCATCCATAAAGGGCATTTTTATATCTGTCATTAAAACATCCGGTCTGTATTTTTCAACCTTTTCAAGAGCATCCTGACCATTCTCAGCATCTCCAACTACTTCAAACCCGTAAGCTTCCCAGTCTATTTTTTTGATAATTCCAAGTCTTATCTCTTCTTCGTCATCTACTATAATAATTCTATATAAGCTCATTATATTACTCCTTCTTTTATTAAGTTGCAGTTAAATATAATAATTTAATTATCGATTACTATTATATCTAAAAAATTCCTTTTATGCAATGCATGTCCATATTATTTAAAACGACAAAAAGGCCAACTTCAATTTTTAATTGAAGCAAACCTTCTTATCAATATATCAATTTATTTTTTTCTATATTTAGCTAAGTCTATAGCAACTGCTACTGCAATGATAGCACCTTTTATAACTTGTTGCCACATTGGACTTACCGCTATGAACTGTAATCCATATTGTATAACTGTAAATATCAATACACCACTTACAATTCCTCCAACTTTACCAACACCACCATTTAGTGATACACCACCTACAACACAGGCTGCTATTGCATCAAGTTCGTATCCATTACCATATTGATTGGTTGCTCCAGCAGTTCTAGCAGCTTCCAGTATACCTCCTACACCATATAAAAGTGATGCGAAAATGAATATTCCCATTATAGTTGCAAATACGTTAACTCCTGAAACTACTGCTGCTTCACGATTTCCTCCTATAGCATAAACATTCTTTCCAAATATAGTTTTGTTTAATATAAACCAAACTAATATTACAAATAGAAGTGCTATAGGTACCAGAATTGATATACCTGGGAAATCTCCTATGTTAAAAAGCTTTGTTTGTCCAAGTGCAATAAAGTCTGGACGTACCCCACCAATTGGTTGTGATTTATTTGGTGGCATATCAAAGTATAGAGAGCATGCACCATATACTATAACCTGTGTTGCTAAAGTAGCTATAAATGGATGCATATCATATTTTGCTACTAAGAAACCATTTAGTACACCAAATACCATACAAGCTATAATTGCTATTACTATAGGGATTATAACTGCTAGCTGAGGCATGTTAGGGAAAAATCTATTAGCATAGTCTGGATTTTGAAGCATTGATGTTGATATTACTGCCGCTAAACCAACCATACGTCCTGCCGATAAATCTGTACCTGCTATTAATAATGTAAAACAAATACCTAAGGCAACTATAAGTTTAGTTGATGACATTGTTAGTATGTCAAGCATTACTTCATACTGCATAAAACGCGGTTGAATTATCATTATTACAACTACTAATACTAGTAATGCTAAAATAATTGCATTATTAGTTAAAAAGGTTTTAACTGTCTCTCCTGAAAAGGTAACTGTACTGTCGTGATTTTTTTTATCTAAAAAATGTTTAAGCCCATAAATAGCGGCAATTATTCCTATCCCATCTATATAAATAGGTAAATCAAAAAACACATCTGGATCTAAAATAAAATTAAAAACAATTCCTAACACAACAAGGAAAGCACCAATTCCTAAAAATATTTTTCCAAAATCCTTGCGTGAGATAACTTTAGCTTCTTGCATATCTAATCCTCTCCTTCTTTAACATAACTAAGTCTCTTTATTTCATAAACTGTGTTGCATAATTCATAACTTTTACTTGATCTGCTTCATCTTTGTCTAAAATTCCAGTAACTTTTCCTTCACACATAACCATAACTCTATCTGACATTCCAAGTAACTCTGGCATTTCTGAAGAGATCATTATGATTGATTTGCCTCTTTTAACCAAGTCATGCATAATAGAATAAATTTCATATTTTGCACCTACGTCAATTCCTCTTGTAGGCTCGTCTAATATTAAAATATCTGGATTTGTAAGAAGCCAACGTGCTATTAAAACTTTTTGCTGATTACCACCAGAAAGATTTTTTATAAGTTGCTCCATATTTGGTGTTTTAGTTTTTAAATCTGTATTAGATTTAACTGCAGCTTTATAACGTTTTCCTTCTTTTAATACTCCAAACTTTGCATAATCTTTTTGACTTGCAATTACTGTATTATCTAAAACTGATAATATCCCTAAGATACCAGTAGCACGTCTCTCTTCTGTTAATAGAGCTAATCCTTGTAATTTAGCATCTTTTGCAGACTTTATTTTTATTACCTTACCATCTTTTTCGATAGTTCCCTCTTGTATCGTTCTTAAACCAAATAGTGCTTCTACAAGTTCTGTACGTTGAGCTCCAACAAGCCCTCCTATACCAAGAATTTCACCTTTATATAACTCAAAACTTACATCTTGAAAGGATTTCTCCAAAGGAGAACAAAGATTGTTAACTTTTAATACAACTTCCTTTGTAGGTTTATAGTTTGCTTCTGGGAATCTATGAGTCATATCTCTTCCTACCATACGGTTAATTATAAGCTCTGTTGTAAGATCTTTTGATTCCCAAGTCCCTACCCCTTGACCATCTCTCATGATAGTAACTTCATCAGATATTTTAAGAATTTCCTCCATTTTATGAGATATATATATAATTGCGCATCCCTTTTTTTGAAGTTGCTTTATTATTTTAAATAAATGTTCCGTTTCATTCTCAGTTAATGAAGATGTTGGTTCGTCCATAATAATTATTTTAGAATTATAACTAACCGCTTTTGCGATTTCAACCAATTGTAGACTAGATGCAGAAAGCTTTCCTGCCAATATCTCTGGATCAATGTCTAAATCAATCTCTTTGAATAAGGCTTCTGTCTCACGTATCATTCTTTTCTTATCTACAGCTATTCCTCTCATAGGAAATCTTCCAAGCCATATATTTTCCATAACTGGACGAAATCTAATAGGATGTAGTTCCTGATGTATCATTGATACTCCCAAGTCTAATGCTTGTTTTGAAGTATTTATTTCAACTTTTTGTCCATCTAATATTATTTCGCCATTATCTTGATGATATATACCAAAAAGACATTTCATCAAGGTTGATTTTCCTGCACCATTTTCTCCCATTAGGGCATGAACACTACCTTTACGTACTTTTAATGATACGTCATCTAACGCCTTTACCCCTGGAAATGTCTTTGTTATATTGTTCATCTCCAGTACATACTCACCCATACCACAATCCTCCTTTGGTCAAATATTAATCCATTCTTTATTTTGTCTATTTTTCATTTAGTTAGTTTTATTATTGTTATTCGTTTACATTATTAATTATATAAACTTTCTCTTCTACTCTCCATACAAAATTCTTCACACTTTTATCGAATTTCTTAATTAATTTATATAACAAATTCATATTTTTTTATTCTAAAAAAGACAAGCATAAATTAATAAAAAATGCATGTCTTTTTTCTATTCTATATTTATTAAATAACTGAAAATTTATATATAGTAGTGTGTTTATATTCTTCACCAACTTTTAATATTGGGGATGGAAAACTACTACATCTCACTGCATTAGGGAAAAACTGTGTTTCTAGGCATAACCCATCTCTATTTTCATAAGTTACTCCATCTTTTCCAGTAGGCCCCCCTGCTAGAAAATTCCCCGTATAAAATTGTACTCCTGGTTTAGTAGTATAAACTTCCATAACTCTCCCACTTTTTTCATCTACCACTGCTCCAGCTTTTTTAGGTTCTTCTGTGCTAACATCTAATACCCAATTATGATCAAATCCATTAGCGAAATTTATCTGTTCATAATCACTAAATATTTTATCCTTTACTGTAGTTAATTTTCTTAAATCCATTGGTGTTCCATCAACTTTTAATATTTCACCTGTTGGAATTGACTCATTGTTAGAAGGCGTAAAGCTACTTGCATTTATCATAACTTTATGCTCTAACACACTTCCTGAAGAATGCCCTGAAAGATTAAAGTAAGAATGATTAGTTAGATTAACTACTGTATCCTTATCTGTAACAGCTCTATAATCTATTTTAAGCTCATTATCTTCACTAACAGAATATATAACATTAACTTCTAAATTGCCTGGGTATCCTTCTTCACCATCTTTACTAAGATATGATAGTTTTAATGCCTGACTATCACCTAAATTAACAAGTTCTGATTCCCATAAAACCTTATCAAATCCTCTATTTCCTCCATGCAAGTGATGTTTACTATTCTTTTGAAGTTTATATTCTATATTATTTATCTCAAAAATACCTTCCTCGATTCTATTCGCACATCTTCCTATAATAGCTCCTAAATATGGTCCCTTTTCTAAATATTTTTGAGGAGTATCATACCCTAAAACAACATCATCTAATTCTCCTTTAGAATCAGGAACCTTTAAAGATACTATAGCGCCACCTAAATTTGTTATTTTCACTTCCATTCCTTTGGAGTTAGTAAGTGTAAAAATATCCACCTCAACTTCATTCATTAACTTTCCAAATAATTCTCTTCTAATTCCCATACCCTCATACTCCTTTTATATAAAATACTACCTATATTAGCTAGTATAAGTATATTATGTTGTTCTTTCAAGAATAAAAAAGTGGCTGTCGCCACTTCGCTAGGGAACCCTATGGTTCCCTTCGACGACACTGCGTGTCTGAGCACCCTCCTTAACAGGCAGGGGAACACAACTTCCCCTGCACCCCTTGCATTTTTTATTGCATAGAAAAGAATACACTTTCCTATGCAATAAAAAAGTTAGGTATATATCTAAATTATTTTATACCTAACTTATTAACCCTATAATTCTATTTTTTCTTCTTTTTTCTGATCACAACATCCATGTTTTTTATCACCTTTTCCCATAAAAAACATCATAGATACCATCATAATTGGACATATAAACGGACTTAAAAATGCTAAAATAGGTGCAGCCCCAGGTAATACTAATTGGATAACTGGTAATAAGCTAACTATCAATATAGGTAACATACAACATAGCGCCATAGGCATAATATGTTTAAGATTTAATTTCTTATTCATTCTCTCACTCCTAAATTTTAATATTACAATTAGTCTAATTCATAGTTATGAAGATAAAATGAAGATGCCAGTATGTTTCTTCATTTTATCTTCACATTAGTTTCATATAATTATGTCTCAGAAAGTAATATAAATTTAAGAGGTGATATTTTGTCCATAAAAACTACTCATATATTAGTTGAAGATATGGTTTGTACATCCTGTGAAAAAATAATATCAGATTCTATAAAAAAGGTACATGGTGTCCTCGAGGTTGAGGTTAATTATAAAACCGCCTTAGTGAAGGTAATTTTTGATTCTACTAAATGTTCTTACAGCAGAATTTGTTCTGCAATAGAAAGTTCAGGATATACCATAAAAATCTCTAATAACAAAATTAATACAAATGCTTCTTCTACAACTTTTAAAGAAATTATCTCTATATTTGCTATAGTTGCTCTTGCTTTTGTTATTATAGCACTAAGTAAAAATTCTGGTACTTTCAATATAAGTAATAACTTAGGTACAAATACAACTTATCTTATGTTATTTGTTATAGGTATTTTCACTTCTCTTCATTGTGTAGGTATGTGTGGTGGAATAATGTTATCTCAAAGTATAACTATAAATAAAGGAAGTAAATTTAAAAATCTACTTCCTTCTCTTTTATATAATGTAGGTAGATTAACCTCATATACTCTATTAGGTGGATTAGTAGGTGCTTTAGGCTCTGTTTTTTCTTTATCATTAAGTACTCAAGCCTCTATATCAATACTTGCTGGTCTTTTTATGATAATAATGGGTTTTAATATGTCTGGCTTTAAACTATTTAGAGGAATAAACTTAAAACTTCCATTTAGTAATTGTAAATTTTCAAATAAAAAATCTAGTCCTTTAATTGTTGGTTTACTAAATGGATTTATGCCTTGCGGTCCTTTGCAAACCATGCAGTTGTATGCTTTAGCTTCTGGAAGTTTCTTTAAAGGAGCATCCTCTATGTTCATTTTTGGACTAGGGACTATTCCTCTTATGCTTATATTTTCGTTAGCTATAAATGCCATAAATATGAAAAACACTAAAAAACTTATAAAATTCAGTGGAATCTTAATCGTTATATTAGGAATTTTAATGGCAAACAGAGGCTTTACACTATTAGGTGTAAATATTCCTATAAATAATTTATTATCTTTTAACAGCAAAAATTCATCTAATGTGATAACTGATGAAAATAAGGCTACAGTAATAGATGGAAAACAGGTTGTAAAAATAAAAGCAACATCTTCTGGCTACTCCCCAAGAGTAGTATTTATAGAAAAAAATCTTCCTACTGAAATTATTTTTGAAGGTGAAACAATAACATCATGTAATAACGAAGTTATTTTCCCATCTATGAATATAAAGCAAAAACTAACAAAAGGTGAAACAAAAATCAATTTTACAGCTGGTGATAAAGATATTAGCTACAGTTGTTGGATGGGAATGCTCTCAGGCTCTATAAAAGTTGTAGACACCCTCGACGGTGTAAGTGATAAAGATATATCGTCAGCAGAAAGTGAACTTTCACAAAATTCTGGTGGAGGTTGCTGTCAAGGTTCTTCTACTAATCAAACTCAAGAATTCCTGGTTTACGGCTTGCCATTAGCTGAAATACCTACAGATAGATTAGTTAAAAAAAGCTCTATTTCGGGTAGCAATCAAGCTCTAAGTATTTCTGGAATAGATACCTATTTTGAACCACTTGTTTCAATTTTAAAAACTAATATTCCAGCTAAACTTACATTCAATTTAACTAAAATGCCTGCTGCTAATGGAACTTATAATATAGTTGAATTTAGTTCACAAGAAATTGTTGGTTCCTTCACTATATCAGACTTTAAAGGATCTATTGATATTACACTTAATAAATCCAGTATCTACTTTATAGAAAAAGATTTTTCAATAGTTGGAACCATAAAAACTTCTGATTCACCTGAAACAGAAGATATAGAAAACGTTAGATCAGAATTAATAGATTAATATTTTCAAACTGGAGTAGCTTAATGATTTTATATTATTTTGCTGCTCTTTTTATTATCAAAAGGCCCCTAAATGAATTTTTCCGTATTCGCTGACAAATTAGTTTACAATTCGGCTTTTTATAAGCACTCTTC
Source organism: Clostridium sp. YIM B02506 (assembly GCF_022324845.1). Lineage (NCBI taxonomy): Bacteria > Bacillati > Bacillota > Clostridia > Eubacteriales > Clostridiaceae > Clostridium > Clostridium sp. YIM B02506. The sequence continues at coordinate 113,821 of NZ_JAKGTG010000009.1, read as the reverse complement.
CTTAATAAAAATAATAGTATATTAGTAGTAAACTTTTTAAAAAGGGGTGTTTTAATTGAATAATAGATACTCTTGTCGAAACGATTTTTATGATAGTGCAAGTATATGTAATAATAAACATTGCTGTGATGATTGGAATTGTTGTCCAACTGGTCCTACTGGTCCAACTGGGCCAACCGGTCCTACTGGCCCTACTGGAGACACCGGCCCTGTTGGTCCTACTGGTAACATTGGCCCTGTAGGTCCTGTTGGTGCTACCGGCCCTACTGGTTCTACTGGTCCTGTTGGTCCTACTGGTGCTACTGGCCCTACCGGTTCTACCGGTGCTGTTGGTCCTACCGGTCCTACTGGTGACACTGGCCCTGTTGGTCCTACTGGGGCTACTGGTAATATTGGCCCTGTAGGTCCTGTTGGTGCTACCGGCCCTACTGGTTCTACTGGTCCTGTTGGTCCTACTGGGGCTACTGGCCCTACCGGTTCTACCGGTGCTGTTGGTCCTACCGGTCCTACTGGTGACACTGGCCCTGTTGGTCC
>NZ_JAKGTG010000009.1:4166-113189 GCF_022324845.1 Clostridium sp. YIM B02506 | reverse complement strand
CCTACTGGGGCTACTGGTAATATTGGCCCTGTAGGTCCTGTTGGTGCTACCGGCCCTACTGGCTCTACTGGTCCTATTGGTCCTACTGGAGCTACTGGCCCTACCGGTTCTACCGGTGCTGTTGGCCCTACCGGTCCTACTGGTGACACTGGCCCTGTTGGTCCTACTGGAGCTACTGGTAACATTGGCCCTGTAGGTCCTGTTGGTGCTACCGGCCCTACTGGTTCTACTGGTCCTGTTGGTCCTACTGGTGCTACTGGCCCTACCGGTTCTACCGGCGCTGTTGGTCCTACCGGTCCTACTGGGGCTACCGGCCCTACTGGTCCTACTGGAGCTACTGGCCCTACTGGTCCTACCGGTGCTACTGGTCCTACTGGTCCTACCGGTGCTACTGGTCCTACCGGTGCTACTGGTCCTACCGGTGCTACAGGTCCTACTGGTCCTACCGGTGCTACTGGTCCTACCGGTGCTACCGGAGCTACTGGAAGTATTGCATCAGGATATGCCTCTTTCTTTAGTACTACAGCAGCAACAAATAATATAGAAGGATTAATATTTAAGATATTTGAATTTAATTCTGTTGTTCCATCCAATGTAACTTTAGGGGCTAATGGATCAGATATAACTGTACAAATTAGTGGAATATATCATATAACCTTTTCTGCTAATGCTACAGATACAAACAATTCTTCTATAAATTTATTTGTGAATAATTCCGATATCCCTGGAAGTATTATCTCATTCCCAGGCACAAGCGGAGAAGCTGTTGGCCATATAATTTTATCTTTATCTACTTCAGATGTATTAAGATTAAGAATAAATGGTACTACTGATTTTATAGATTCAGGTGTAACAGCTTCTATAACCCTAATGAGAATAGCTTAGTATTAGACTAAAATTTTGAGGCCAGTATTTAATTAAATACTGGCCTTTATCATACACACTTTCTATATTCTAGAAAACTTTTCATCAACCTTAATTCCTAATGTTCCATCTTTATAAACTGTCATGATTTCCACTAAAATATTAAGAGAAGGGGAAATTCCATAACATTCAACTACTACATATTTATTTTCATTTCTATGATGCATTACCAAATCATAATCTTCTCTCGCTAGTTGAAACTTCTGCCTATCTGCTAAGTATAGAGATATATTTTTAGTAGTATTCGGTTTTATTTTCTTAGCTTTTGAACCCATAAGCTCTATAGAGTCAAAAGAAAAATAGATATCTTCTATGATCTGCGATGTATTATTTCTTATATAAACTATTGGTAATAATTGTGTTTGCATACTAATCTACCTCATAAAACAATTAAATATTATTTAACAGCTTAAATAGTTTTCCTCAATTTTTATTCCTAAACTTCCATCATTATAAATCTTCATAATCTCAACCAAAATGTCCCTTATATGCTCCGCTCCATAGGCCTCACTTATTGTATATTTATTTTCTTTTCCATGATTCATTATTAAATCATAATCTTCTCTTTCTAGCTGATCTCTTTGTCTATAAGTTAGATATAAAGATACATTCTTAGTTGTATTAGGTTTAACCTTTTTAATTTCTGATCCTATAAGTACCACATTATCAAAAGAAAAACTTATATTTTCTATATTTTCCTCTGTGTTATTTCTTACATATACTATCGGTAATCTATTTAATCCTTTATTTGGGCCTCTATCTAGTCCTTGTGATCCATTCATAAATTTTCCAAACATATACACCCCTCCAGATTTTTGTAAAATTCTCACTTATATAATATATTCTACAATTCTACCTTAAATCCTTTTGGAGTAATGAAGCTACTATATTACTTTTCTATATAATTTATTACATGTTTTATCACCATATTTATACTTCCATCACCATTTCTAACTATTTCAAATTTAGAATTATCGTGGTAAGCTTCCTCATCTATATATAAATCTATTTCTTTATCTATCTTTAGTCTAACTCTTTTTAATTTTTTCTCCACATATTGTTTATCTATCTGAACCTCTTCATTTAATCCCTGAGATATAATAAAATCATCAAATGCTCTTTTCGCCTCTGGTTCTTCTTTAAAAAGCTCATTAGAAAGTTCAGGTATATTTATCTTCTCTTCTTCTTTTAGTTTACTTTTTATAGTTGTTCTTATCTTCTCTGCCTTATCAGCATCCTGATTAATGTTATTTCTGGTCCAAGTTTCTGTTGCTTTCATAAAGCTTTTAGTCATATCTCTTTCATTTGTTATAACTGTACAACCTAAAAAATGATTTATAAAATAATTAGAACCGTACTCTTCTTCCTCTTTATTTTTCTTTTGCTTATCAATCACCATTAAGTTAAAATCTTGATCCTTTGCTAATGGTTTTATAAAAGCACATTTTTGTATTCTTTGAGAAGATGCTGGTAGTCCACCATATTGTTGGATTATACCAATTCCTATTTTATCATCCAAAAAATCTACTTTATGAGCAAAGTTCCTTACATAGTCCATTTTTAATAAAGCCAACATGATTCCTTGGTCTGTAGATATTGATGCAACCACTAAATCACAGGATGGAATATTTCCATTCCCCTTCATTATTGCAAACAGTTGTCTTCCCATTTCTTGAGATATAGAAACCAAATCAGTATTCGCACCATTTAAATACTCTTGAGATAACTCTTTTACTATATTTCTCTCTGGATTAAATACGGCATACTTTAGTTCCTCATCTTTTAAGGCTTTTTCAATATGTCTATATATATACTTATAAATTTCATCACCTAAATCTAATTTATATTCATTTAATATTGGTTCGTCTGAGTTATTATCTAGAATATGAATAACCGCCTCTACAATATTTATATCATTAACGTATTCCATAGGGGTACCTCCATTATAGTCCTGTATATTTCAGTCCCTATTATATCACATATTTTTATAGGTATTTATCTAGAATAATAATTTGATTTATAATAGAATTAAATTTAGGAAAGGACTGATATTATATGAAAGAGTTAGAAACCCGTATTATCGATATAGATTTAGATAAGTTTCGCAGGGATTTAAAAATGATTAACGCTGAAAAGGTAAAAGAAGAAAATCAGATTAACAATATATATGATTTTCCAGATAGAAGACTTCTATCAAAAAAGGGTTATGCTAGAATTAGAATAGTTGAAGATTTATTAAACAGAAAATCTTTTAGCTTTATTACTACAAAAAAAATGCTCTCTCAAGAGAGATTTAAAGTTATGGAAGAGAATGAAACTATTATTGAAGATGGGGAAGTTGGTAAAAAAATATTTGAAGCCTTAGGATTAGAACTTATTGATTCAATAAAGAAATATAGAGAAAGTTATAAATACAAAAACACTTTAATTGAAATAGATATTAATGAAAAAAGTTTTTGTCCTTTTCCCTATGTTGAGTTTGAAACCTCTTCTGAAGAAGAACTTAAAGAAATCTTAGAACTTTTAGGTTATAGTTTGGAGGATACAACTTCCAAGACAATATATGAAATATTAAAAGACAAGGGAATATCCTCTGAAAAAGGGTTGTAATCTCTGCAAACCCGCATTAACACTATATATAGTTATATAGTTATATAGTTATATATATATCTATATATATTCCTTGATCTAAAAAAACAGTAAAGCTTAAACTAAATTCATTTAATACTCGTATTTAGTTTAAGCTTTACTTGTATTCAATTTTAATATTTTAAAAACTACTTTCCCTTATTATAAGTTCTGTAGCTATACTAACTTTTTTGCTGATAGTCCTGTCATTTAATCTTTCTATCAATAAATCTACTGAAGTCTCACCCATAAGTTCAGTATGTACTTTAATAGTACTTAAAGATGGATAAACATATTGAGCTATACTTATATCATTTATACCTATAATATTTACTCTATCTGGAACAGCTATTTTATTTTCATTTAGTGCTTTAAGGCATCCAATAGCTAGAGAATCACTTCCAACTAAAAATGCTGTTGGCAAGTTATCCTTATGCTCCTCTAAAGCTTTTTTCATTAAATCATAACCATCACTTGCAGAGTATTTTCCTATATACATATACTCTTCCTTAAATAAGTTCTTTTCTTTTAAGTAACTTTTATAAATAACTTCTCTAGAATCATTTATCTCTGATGTTCTATCGTTAAAGGTTTCTCTTCCACCGATATATCCTATTTCTCTATGCTCTTTTTCCATTAAATAATCTAATATTTTTTTTGTAGCTATCTCGAAATTGGTTATAACACAATCATATTTTTCTTCGTCTGGAGCATAATCCACAAATACTATATTACTTGTTATCTTAGCTAAATCTTCTACCTCTTTCTTGCTAAACTTTCCTACAGCAACAATTCCTTGTATCTTTTCCTTCATTAATTCATCAATATTGTTTTTAAAAAACTTTACTATAGCCAAGTTATTTTGTTTACATCTGTTTTCTACACCTATACGAATAGACATATAATATAAATCATTTAATTCTTCTTTTTCTGTATACCAATGAATAAGAGCTATCTTAGCCAATGTTTTTTTCTTTGGTTGTCTTTTCTCATAAGACAATTCCTCTGCTACATTAAAAATCTTTTTTTTAGTATCATCACCTACTGATAAAGTCTCATCATAATTTAAAACTCTTGAAACTGTAGCTATTGACACTCCTGCTTTATCTGCAATATCTTTAATTGTCGCCATTATTTTCTCCTTTTAAATTAATAAATATTATATATATTTCAATTATATCTTTATTTTAACTAAAATTCACCATTCTTTTCTTTGAATTTAACTATACTTTTACTCAGTAAGTAAATTTAATTGTACATGGTTTAAAAACTCTCATAATATTGTTTTGAGGCTCTAAATTTAGAGCCTCAATTTTTCTATATTATTTCTTTAATAAATCTTCTAAAGTTTTCTTTACCTTTTTCATCTCTTTTAAATACTCCAGCATATTCTAAGACCTTAAGAAACTTTTTAGCAGTTTCAATTTTAACTATTTCTTGAGCATTATCCTTTTTTACTTTGCTTTTATAAATCATCTTTAATTCTTCTGCCCAAGGTTTATGATACTCTTCTATTAGGTTATCTTCTCCTAATATATATTTTTCAACTTCCTTAAGTTCATCCTTCAATCTACCTGGTAATACCGCCAGCCCCATGACTTCTATTAATCCTATATTTTCTTTCTTTATATGATGAACATCATCATGGGGGTGAAATATTCCTAATGGATGTTCTTCAGTAGTTCTATTATTTCTAAGCACTAAATCCATCTCAAAAAATCCATTTCTTTTTCTGGCAATTGGCGTTATTGTGTTATGAGGTATATCTCCAGTATAGGCATATATATCTGCCTCTTTATCAGTATATCCTCTCCAAATATTTAAAATCTTCTCCGAAGCATTTGTTAATTCCTCAATATCTTTACTTTTTAAACGGATTACTGACATTGGCCATTTAACTATAGAAGCTTCAATATTAGGGTATTCTGCAATCTTAAAAAACTCCTCAGCTTCTGCTCTTTCCATAGCGAATTCATATCTTCCACCTTGATAGTGGTCATGAGATAATATTGACCCTCCTACTATTGGAAGATCTGCATTTGAACCAATAAAATAGTGTGGAAACATATCAACAAAACTTAATAATCTGCTAAATGCTGCTCTATCTATTTTCATATCCCTATGAATTTTTGATAATAATATACAATGTTCATTATAATAAGCATAAGGCGAATATTGTAAAAACCACTCTTCCTCAAATAAATCAACTCTTACCATTCTATGATTTGCTCTAGCAGGATGTCCTGCTCTTCCTTCATAGCCCTCATTTTCTATACACAATAAGCATTTAGGATAACTACTACTTTTTACTGCTTTTTCTTTAATTATATCCGTAGGATTTTTTTCTGGTTTTGATAAATTTATAGTTATATCTATATTTCCATACTCTGTATCTGCTTTATAATTTATATTTTTTGCTATAGCTTTTGTTTGAATATAATTACTATTTTTACTCAAATTAAAGAAGTATTCTGTAGACTCTTTAGGATTAATTTTATAGTATTTATAAAACCTATCGTTAACTTCAGATGGTCTTGGCATAAAACAATTCATAATATTTGTAGATAATATATCTTTCTCATGAAAGCTATCTTCAATTACTCCTACTTCTATAGCATACTTAACTATATCCTCTAATAGATCTGGTATACTTTTATCAATTTTTATATCACTTTTTATAAAATCATTTAATTTTAGCTGGGCCAATATCTGATTTCTTACATATACCTCATCTTGTTTATCTATAAGACAACATTCAATTGCTTTATTTAATAACCCTTGTATTACTTCATAAACAAACATAATTATCCTCCAAAATTGCTATTCTTTAAGTTCTCCAGCCCCATCACCTATACTTGCTATATAAAAATCCGCTTCATATCCTATAATATTTTTATATTTATTTCCCACATTTTTTATAAAATCCCCTGTATTTTTCTTTTCAACCATTGCAATAGAACATCCACCAAAACCTGCTCCAGTCATACGAGCTCCAACTACTCCTTCTTGCTCCCAAGCAGCTTCAACTAAGGCATCTAATTCTTTTCCAGTGACTTCATAATCATCTCTTAAGGAAATATGCGACCTATTCATCAATTCACCAAAAGCTAAGATATTTCCTTTATTTAATTCATCTAAAGCTTTAAGGGTACGTTGATTTTCATAAACAGCATGTTTGGCACGCTTAGTTAAAATTTCATCATCTATTACATGCTTATTTTTTTCAAACTCCTCTTCACTAAGTTGTCCTAATGAATTAATATCAACTACCTTTTGTAATCTTCTTAAAGCCTCTTCACACTCTCCTCTTCTTTCGTTATATTTAGAATCTGCCAATTCTCTACGTTTATTAGTATTCATAATAACTATGTCGTAGTTTTCTAATTTTATTGGAGCGTATGAATACTTTAAAGTTTCACAGTCAAGTAAAATCCCACATTCCTTTTTCCCCATTCCTATGGCGAATTGATCCATAATTCCACTATTAACCCCTATAAACTCATTTTCAACCTTTTTACCTATCTTAACCAAATCGATTCTATCTATATCTAATGAAAAAAGACCTTCTAGTATCACTCCAGTTGCTAGCTCTATTGATGCTGAAGAAGATAATCCTGCTCCATTAGGAATATTGCCATAAAAAACTATATCTACACCAGCATTAATCTCATAACCAGCTTCTTTTAAATAACGAATCATCCCTTTAATGTAGTTTGCCCAATCATGCTTTTTGTTATAGTCTAATTCTTCAAGACCAAATTCTATTACACCTAGGCTTTGAAAATTCATAGAATACAAGCGAAACTTATTTAAGTCATTTTTTCCAGCTAAGCCATAAGTCCCAAAAGTAATAGCTGCTGGAAATACATTCCCACCATTATAGTCTGTATGCTCACCAATAAGATTAATTCGACCTGGAGCAAAAAACACTCTAAAATCTTCTTTTCCAAAAATTTTTATAAACTCATTTTTACATTCCCTTAAATCCATAATACTCTCCACCTTTTTAATTCATAGTTATTTTAGTAAAATATATCTTTTATTTACTTTAATTTTACTTCTTTTTTACTTAGGTAGTCAATAGATTTATTAAAGGTTTTCATAAATTTTTAAACATAAAAATACCACCAAAATTTCTTTTAGTGGTAACTTTTATAATTTGTTTATTTCACTTGCTACATCTTCTGGCAGCTTAGAATTTATTAACATTCCACTCGACAACTCAAATCCACCAAGGCTTATTTTTCTTGGATATATATCTAAGAAAAAATGAAAATTTTCATCTTCTAGAGAATAAAATCCTAAATTATAAGGAAAATCTTCTAATACTCTTCTTAATTTACTCATCACCTTTTCATATATTTCAGCAAGACTTATTAGTACTTCCCCTTCTAAATCTAAAAGTGATCCCTTATGTTCTAATAAAGCTATTCTTATTTGATATGCATTTACTGACGCAAAAGGAGCATAAGCAATAAAATGATTATTTCTAGCTACAATTCTCAAATTATCATTTTCTTCTTTTTCCCTTTCTTCACAAACATCACACGTTTCACCACATAGCTCTAAGTACTTCTTAGGTATATGATCAAGTGCAATTATTTGAGAATGAGGATGCTCTAAAGATGCCCCTCCGCCTCTCTTACAATTTTTAAATATCTGTACATACTTTATCTTTTCATCTTTTTTAATATTATTTATAGCTACTTTATATGCCCTTAATACCTGAAAAAATCTTTCTTGTGTTATTGTATTTTCATCTCCATTATGATTACTATCCTCAATAACCACATAATGATGTCCATAATTATCTGCCTCATCTATACTAACCACAGGATATTTATTATTAATAATTTTTATACCAAAATTATTCTTAAACTCAACAACTTCATCCATGCTCTCATCCTCATTTCCTGGACAAAAAGGACAATCTTCTCTATATATCTTAAGTGGTTTTTTTACTGTATCTTCAAAATTATTAGGTCTATTCTCTCTCTTTTTAGCAAAAACAATATTTGACTTAGTTAAAAAATCATATCTAATATTCTTCATTAAACTACCTCTCAAAGTATATTCCTTATAATTAGTATACACCTTAATGCTGTAGAAGTCTCGTAGAGGCTTCATCAAATTCATTTCAACTTCTGATCTTTTGATTTTCTAAACTTCTGCTCTTCTGATGTTCTAAACTTTTGATGTTCTGCACTTCTATACTGTAGGAGATTCCGCAGGAATGCTCCATCAAATCTTTATCACTTCTTTACTGTAGAGACTTCTCCTCAAGTCTCATTAAATTCCTTTCTCTCCTTATCTTATACCTACTATAAAATTATATATGTTTATCCTCTTCAGCCCTTTTGCTTCTGCTATTTAAAACTTTCTATACAAAAAAACTGCCACATTTAGCTAAATCTAATAGCTAATGTGACAGCTTATATAAAAATTACATACTTAATTCAAATTCTTTATCTTCTTCTTCAAAAGCAGCTCTATCTAATTCATTTTCTGATGCTGCTACTAAAGTTGATACTACTGCTGCTCCAGTAACATTTGTAGCTGTTCTAGCCATATCTATTACTGTATCAACTCCAAGTACTAAAGCAAGTCCTTCAATAGGTAATCCCATACCTGATAACACTACTGTTGCCATTATTGATGCGGTACCAGGAACCCCTGCTGTACCTATAGATGCAACTGTTGTTAATCCTATTAATAAAAGATAACTAGAGAAGTCCATTGGTATGTTAAATACTTTTGCTACAAAAACTGCAACTATTGCTGGATATAATCCTGCACATCCGTTCATTCCCATGTTAGCCCCTAATGGTGCTATAAATGTTGCAAGTTCTTCTGAAACTTTTACTCTTTCAGTTAAAGTTTTTATTGTTACAGGTAATGTACCGTAACTGCTTCTTGTGGTAAATGCTACTAATTGAGCAGGGAAAATCTTTTTAAAGAACTTCACTGGATTTAATTTTGCTACGAAAGCAATAAGTCCACCTTGAACTACAACTACTTGTATTATTGAAGCTAAGTATACTGCTCCTATAACTTTAATTAATGGTAATAAACTTGATATACCGTATTTAGCTGATACTTGAGCCATTAATGCAAATACAGCGTATGGAGTTAATTGCATTACGAATCTTGTAACTCTAAACATTATTTGTGAGAAAGATTTAAAGAAATCTTTAACTGGCTTTACAAGTTCAGGTTTATTATGACCTTCTACTATTATTGCTACTGCTACTATTATTGAAAACACCATTACAGGTATTATCTTTCCACTTGCTGCTTCTGATACTGGGTTTGCTGGAATTAAATCTAAAATTATCTGTGAAAATGTAGGAATCTCTCTAGCTTTAAACTCTTCTGATGCAACAAACTGTACGCCATCACCTAAGTTAAATGCTAATGCAATAACTGTTCCTATTACTGCTGCTATTGCTGTTGTTAAGAAAAACCACCCTAATGTTTTTAAACCTATTTTCTTTAATCTTGCTGGGTCTTCTAAAGCTGTTATACTAGTAATTATAACTGAAACAACTAAAGGTACAACTAAAGCTTTAATAAGATTAACATATGCTCCACCTATGGGTTGTATATATTGAACATCATTTTGGAAAAATGAACCTATTACTACCCCTAAAACTAGAGCTAATAAAACTCTGTTTCCAAAACTAACTTTCTTAGTCTTTAAGAAATAAATTAGTGCTAAAATTAATACTGATAAAACTATTCCCATTATGAATTTCCTCCTTGAAATTTATTTTTTTGTTTTTTGGGACATAAAAAAATTCTGCCTCTATAATTCAGAGGCAGAATATACTCCGCGGTTCCACTCTGATTGAATATGCATATACACATTCATCTCATTTTCTCTATAACGTGAGAACCCGTACCACCTACTATTATTTCGGTTTAAAGCTCCTAGGTGCATTTCAATTATATTTCCTTAGAACTTTTTCACCACTAAGTTCCTCTCTGTAAAGTATGTATAATTTACTTTTCCTAATCACAGCTTACATTCATATAATTCCTATAACATTACTGTGAAATTAGTATATTTCATTTTCTTACATATATCAATCCTTGTTTTATTCAAAATTTATTAACTATTTTAATTTTTATAGGTTTACACTCTCATTATCTCAATAATTTGTATAAATTATTAAATAATAATTTTAATTAATAAATCTGCCCATAGAACTAAATTCTATGGGCAGATTTTTATTTATTACATTTTTATAGTTTTTCTCTTCGTTTACCTGATTCAATAAAAAGTTCTTTTAGCTTATATATATCAGCCTCTTTCACCGCATCCTTAATGAAATCTAGTTGCTTTTCAAAATCTTCTATACTATTTAGTAGATTCTCTTTATTACCTAAAAATAGTTCACTCCATAATTCCTCATTTATGTTAGCTATTCTAGTTAAATCTCTATATGAATCTCCAATAAATGACCCAGTATCGAACTCTTGATTATCGCTATTTATTAACGCTACAGCAATTGCATGAGGTAATTGAGAGGTAAAAGATATGATTTTATCATGATCTTTTGGTGTTATCTTTCTAACCTTTTTAAAGCCTATTTTTAACACTAATTCTTCCATAAGCTTTAAATTAGCTTCCTTATTTTTACTGTGTGGAGTTAAAAGATAATTAGCTCCTTTAAAGACTTCCTTTGAGGCAAAATCTATTCCTTTTTTTTCTCTACCAGCCATAGGGTGACCAAATATAAAGTCTACACCTTCTGGAATTATATCTAAAGCTTCAGCTATAAAAGTTTCTTTTATACCTGTAACGTCAGTTATAATAGCTCCATCTTTGAAATTGTCTTTATTCTTTTTAAGAAAATCTATAACAAGAGATGGATATAATCCAATTATTATTAAATCACTTTCTTTAATAAACTCATCTCCAGATGTGCATCCCTTTGTTATTATCCCTAAATCTAAAGCCTTTTCTAAAGTGTCTTTATTTCTATCCACACCATAAATTTCATGCTCATTTAAAGCATTTAATGCCATTGCAAAGGAACCACCTATGACTCCTAAGCCTATTATAGTAATCTTCATATTTCTTACCTAATAGCTTATAAGTCTTAAAGCTTCCTTTCCTCAAGTTCAACCAAAACTTTTACTTTTTTCATAACATCATCAAAAACTTGTGGTTTAAGAGATTGACCACCATCGCTTAAAGCATTAGCTGGGTCATTGTGAACTTCTATCATAAGTCCATCTGCTCCGGCTACTACAGCAGCTTTTGCCATAGATTCAACTAACCACCACATACCTCCAGCATGAGAAGGGTCTATTATTATTGGTAGATGAGTTAACTTTCTTAATACTGGTATAGCACTTAAATCCAAAGTATTTCTTGTATAAGTTTCAAAAGTTCTTATACCTCTTTCACAAAGAATTACATTTTCATTACCGCCCGCCATTATATATTCCGCCGACATTATCCATTCTTCATAGGTTGCCGATAGTCCTCTTTTTAAAAGTATAGGGGTAGAGCATTTACCTAATTGTTTTAAAAGGTCAAAGTTTTGCATATTTCTAGCTCCAACCTGTATTACATCCACTTTTTCTACAAACTCATCAATGTAGTCTGTAGACATTATTTCTGTAACTATTGGAAGGCCTGTTGCTTCTCTTGCTTTCATTAAAAGATTAAGTCCTTCAAGCTCTAAGCCTTGAAAACTATAAGGGGATGTTCTAGGCTTAAAAGCTCCTCCTCTTAGGAAGTTAGCTCCTGATTTTTTAACTGCTTCAGCTACTTCTATTATCTGCTCTTCACTTTCTACTGAGCAAGGACCTGCCATAACTGAGAAATTGCTGCCTCCAATTTTATTTCCTCGTACATCTATTATGCTATTATCTGGTTTAAATAGTCTATTTGCTTTTTTATAAGGTTCTTGAACCTTTAGAACCTTATCTACTCCGTCTAGTGCCATAAGTTTGTCTCCATCTATCCTAGAGGTATCTCCAACTAACCCAATTACACAAAGGCTATCGCCTTTTGAAACGTTAGTTTGAACACCTAATCCTTCTACTATTCCTACTACTTTTCTAATTTCTTCATCTTTCACGTTACTATTCATTATAACTATCATTACTACCATCCTCCTGAATTTACATTTAATTTTACTTTTCCTTAACCTACCGTACTACAAAACTACATTATCAAGTGAAACTTGATTCAGATGGTGTTTGATCTCCATCTGAATCTTAGTTGAACTTATCTAGGGTCGTGCCACTGTTATCTCCCACTTGAAGAAAAGCAGATACTCCAAATTTTATATTTGGCATAGTCGCTTTCACACAGTGCGTGGGAGTGTTACAGTGGCTAGACATCAGATAAAGAATTATTAGCTTCTTTATACTTGTTTACAATCTCTTCTACAACTTTATCTAAATTTTTATCGTTTTTTATAATTATATGAGCATACTCCCTATAAAGATTGTACCTTTCTTCATATAATTTATATAACTTTTCTTTCCCATCTTTTAATAGTGGTCTTGAGGAAACTTCTATATCTGACAATATATCATTAACTGTCCTATCTATAAATATTATTATACCTGTATATCCAAGTAAATCAACGTTATGTTTCTTTTTTATTACTCCACCGCCAGTTGATATTATACTGTTTTGGATTTTACTTATCTCCTCACAGCATTTACTTTCTTCTTGTCTAAAATAATCTTCCCCATTTAAAAACATATCATTTATACTTTTTTTATATTTTGTTTTCATATATTCATCCATATCAACAAAATCATAATTCAGCTTTTCTGATACTAATTTTCCAATAGTAGTTTTCCCTGATCCTGGCATTCCTATTAGCACTAAATTCTTGCGCATACTTCTCTCCTCACTCAAAATAATTTGCATAAATCTTCATATATTTCTTCCCCGATTTTCCCATCAATAGCTTGATCGTGCCAAATTTCTTCTGCCTTTATAGCTTGGTCAATAAGCATATATAATCCGTTTATAGCTTTAAGTCCAAGAGCTTCTGCTTTTAATAGAAATCTTGTTTTTAGTGGATTATAGATAGCATCTACTGCTACTTTATACTTCATTAGTATCTCTTCACTAACTGGCATGCCCTCTATGCTCGGATACATACCTAAAGGAGTTGTATTAACGATTATATCTCCAGAAACTTCTTTAAGTTCTTCATAATCCAAAGCTGTTACACCTGAGTATTTTGCACATATCTTCTCTTTATTTCTAGATACTAAATATATTTCTTTAGCCTTACTATCTTTAAAATACTGTATAATAGCCTTTGCTGCTCCCCCTGCACCTAAAACTACCACCGTTTTTCCTTCTACGGTGACATCTTCTCTTTTAAGCATACTCCCAAATCCAAAATAATCTGTATTATAGCCATAGGATTTATTATCTTTTATAACTACAGTATTAACTGCACCTATATTTTTTGCTTCTTCTGATATTTCATCCAAATACTTAATTATTTCTTCTTTATAAGGAATTGTTACATTTATTCCTGATATACCTAAAACCTTTAGAGAATCAATCACTTTACAGACATTTTCTTTTTCTACTTGAAATAAAGAGTATCTTGCTTTTATATTTAAATTCTTAAATATAACATCATGAATTTCTGGGGATAATGAGTGAGTGAGTTTTTCTCCTAACAAACCATATAATAACATAATAGCCCCCTAATATTTACTTTTATAAGCCCCTAATAACCTAAAATATGAACTATTTTTTTCTATTAATGTTAATACATCTTTAACCTTATCATCTTGTAAATTTCCTTGGAAATCTAAATAGAAATAGTATTCCCATGGTTCATTGCCAACAGGTCTTGATTCAATTTTAAGCATATTTAAACCATAGTCATTTACAAACTTTAATACATTAAATAAAGTACCTACTTTGTTCTCTAGTTTAAATATAATTGATATCTTATCTTCCGAATTTTCTAGTTCTTTACCTATAACTATAAATCTTGTTTTATTGCTTTCTTCATTATTGATATTTCTTTGAAGTATTTCAAGATTATAAATCTTTGCAGCTCTTTCAGATGCAATTGCAACCTTAGTAGTATCATTGCCTTCACTAACTAATTTAGCTGCTAAAGCTGTATTATGATAAGGTATTTTCCTCCAATCTTCATGAGTCTTTAAAAAACTACTACTTTGTTGAAGACCTTGAGGATGGGAATATACTTCCTTTATATCAGAAATCTCAGTCCCCTTAAGTCCCAGTAGATGTTGACTTATAGATATATACTCTTCTCCAATAATATAAAAGCCGTATTTTCTTAATAAATCATATACATCATTTACTACACCTGCTGAGGAATTTTCTATAGGTAATACACCATAGTCGATTTTATCCTCTTTAAGAGCTTCAAAAACCCATTCAAACTGCTCATAGTTTACTTTCTTAACCTTATCACCGAAGTACTTAATTAAAGCATCTTCTGAAAATGCTCCCTCTACTCCGCCATAACCTATTTTAAAACTATCAATGTCTTTTTTATCTCTACATTCTTTCACATCTAAATTTATATTTTTCTCTGAAAAAACTTTTTTGCATTGATATTTTTTACTTACATTCATTAAATCATGAATAAATTCTTCGGCATATTCCTTCATATTCTCATTAGTAACATACTTTAAGTTCTTCTCTATAACTTTTTTCTCTCTATCCTCTTGAAATATGGGAAGATTATTTTCTTCTTTATATTTAGCTATATTAGCTACCAAAGCCATTCTCTCTTGAAATAACTTTATGATTTCATAATCAATTTCGTCAATTTTACTTCTCCAGCCATCTAATCCATCCACTATTTTTCACCCCATCATCAAATCTAAAATTCCTAGTGCTGTTACTGATTCTATAACAACTACAGCTCTAGTTACTATACAAGGATCATGTCTTCCTACAACTTGAAGTTTATCATCAACCTTATTAACTACATCAACTGTATCTTGATATAAGCCTATTGATGAAGTTGGTTTTACAGCTGCCCTAAATATAATTGGCATACCATTAGTAATTCCTCCTAAGATACCACCATTATTATTAGTTTTTGTTTTAATTTCATCACCATCATAATAATAGCTGTCATTAGCTTCAGAACCTTTCATTTTAGTAATTCCAAAACCTGCTCCAAATTCAATTCCTTTTACTGCTGGAACTGAAAACATTAAATGAGCCAAAGTACTTTCTACTGAATCAAAAAATGGATTTCCTATTCCTGCTGGTATTCCTGTAACAGCACACTCTACTACTCCACCTAATGAGTCTGCTTGCTTTTTAGTAGCTAAAATAAGTTCTCTCATTTCTTCGCCTTTAGCTTTATTTATAGTTGCTATATCGCCTTCTTTTAAAGAAGTTAATAAAGCTTCGTCTATAGCTAATGGATTAAAGCTATCATCTTCAATACTATTTATAGATTTAATGTGTGCACCTATTGTTATACCTTTTTCTTTTAGTATTTGTCTTGCTATAGAACCTGCAAATACTAATGGAGCAGTTATTCTTCCTGAAAAGTGTCCACCACCTCTAACATCATTAAACCCATTATATCTAATCATAGCAGGATAATCTGAATGCCCTGGTCTCATTAAACTTTTAAGTTTAGAGTAGTCTTGGCTTCTAGTATCTCCATTTCTTATGATTCCACAAAGAGGTGCTCCAGTTGTTCTTCCTTCAAATACACCACTTACTATTTCTACTTTGTCGCCTTCTTTTCTTGCAGTAGCTATCTTACTTCTTCCTGGTGCTCTTCTTTCCATTTCTTTTTCTATAGCTTCCATATCTAAAAGTATACCTGAAGGCAGCCCACTTATATTGATTCCTAAGGCTATTCCATGAGATTCACCAAAAATAGATATTTTTATATTATTTCCCCAAACGCTCATCTACTTTCCCTCCTAATAATTTATAATCTCTCCAAAAGCTAGGATAAGATTTCTTTACACAACTTGGATTTTCTATAATAACTTCATCCTTGGCACAAGTAGCTGCTATAGCTAAACTCATAGCTATTCTATGATCATCCCAAGAACTCACAGTTCCTCCAGTTAAAGATTCCACTCCTTCTATTAATAAAGAGTTTTCTAATTCTGTTACACTAGCACCTAACTTATTTAATTCTCTAGTAATGGCTTTTAACCTATCACATTCTTTTATTCTAAGTCTTTCTGCATTTATTACCTTAGTTATTCCTGTAGTTAAGGAAGCTAAAACGGTTAAAACAGGTATAATATCTGGACACTGAGCTGCATCTATTATTGTTGGAGTTAAATCTTTTACTTTAGCTTTAATTCCTTCTTCTTTAGATAAGATTTTACATCCCATTCTTTCTATTATTTCTATAACTTCTTTATCTCCTTGAAGAGAATCCATGTTCAAGTCCTTAACTAAAACATCACTTCCTAAGGCATCTGCAACTAAAAAGAATGCTGATTGAGAAAAGTCACCTTCCACTTTATAATCCTTAGGTGTATACTTCTGATTACCTTTGATTATAAATTCCTTATAGTCATTATTTACTACATTGATTCCATAGTAATCTAACATACTTAAAGTTAAATCTATATATCCTTTTGATTCTAAATTAGTAGTTATAATAATTTTAGAATCTTCTTTAATAAGAGGAAGCGTAAATAATAATCCACTTATAAATTGAGAACTTATATCTCCTCTTATCTTAAACTCTTCTCCTTTAATGCTTCCTTTAACTTTAAGGTCAAGTTCTCCATCCTTATAGCTATACTCAATTCCTTGTCTATCGAATATCTCATAATAAGTTGTTAAAGGTCTTTTGCCTAAATTACCTTTACCTATAAATCTCATTTCTGCTTCTTTAGCTATAGCCAGTGGAACCATAAATCTTAGAGTTGATCCAGATTCATTACAATCTATTTCTCCAACATTTTTGGAGAAAACACTACTACCATCTATCTCTAAATGATCATCAAATATCTCTATTTCAGATCCTAAAGCTCTCATAGCATTTATGGTTGCAATTATATCGTCAGAGTACTCAATATTAGTTATCTTACTTTTTCCTTTACTTAATGAAGCACATATAACTGCTCTGTGAGCCATACTTTTTGATGGTGGAATTTTAACTTCTCCCTTAAGCTTTCCTGGAGTAATCTTAACACTATTCATTTAATAGCCCCCTTAATTAAATATCCGAAAAGAAATTTTCATCACTTAGATATATATAACTTTCACCAATTTCTTTTAAGAGTATTAAACTTAAGGAGTTATTGATATTTTTTTTATCTAATTTTATTACATTAATAAGTTCATCAATATTTTCTCCGTCTAAAGAATAAGGCAAGTCATATTTAATAAGAATATCTTTTATTTCTTCTGCTACACCCTCAGCTACTAATCCTTTACTATAAGCACTCTTCATTATCTGATACATACCTATAGCTACTCCTTCCCCGTGAGTATATCTTTCATATTTATAATATTGCTCAATTGCGTGACCTAAAGTATGACCAAAGTTAAGAAGCATTCTTTCCCCAGTATCTTTTTCATCTTCCTCTACAACTTTTCTTTTAATATCACAGCAATTATATATTATTTCTTCAATATCTTCTATTAACGCTTTTTTATCTTTATAAGCCTTAAGTTTATCAAATAAATCTTTATCTTTAATACAGCCGTATTTTATTACTTCTGCTAAACCGTCTTTAAATATTCTATCTGATAAAGTATTTAAAACCTCTGGATCTATAATAACAAGTTTAGGGTGGTAGAAGCCTCCTACTAGATTTTTACCTTTTTCTAAATCAACTCCTACCTTTCCTCCAACACTAGAATCAACCTGTGCTAAAAGTGTAGTAGGAATTTGAATAAAAGGTACTCCTCTTAAATAAGTTGAAGCTACAAACCCAGCTAAGTCTCCTACAACTCCTCCTCCTAATGCTAGGATTATGTCAGTTCTAGTTAATTTAAACTCTAAGAGTTCGTTATATACAGCTGGAAGAGTAGAGAAAGATTTACTCTTTTCTCCAGCCTGGATAACTATACCTTTTGCTGTATATCCCTCACACTCAAGTGCCTTTTTAAGGCCATCACCATATATCCCATAAACAATATTGTCTGATATTATTGCTATTTTCTTTCCCTTAAACCTATCTTTAAGGTGTTTGCTAATATTTTTTATACTTCCTTTTTCAATTATAATCGGGTATGAGTTTTCTTCTAAATTTACCTTTAATTCCAAGGCTCCATCCCCCTTAATTATATTTCTCTTCCTACAGCTTGAGCTATTACAGAAAGTTCTTTAACTAATTTATCATATTCCTCTGGTCTAATAGATTGAGGTCCATCACATAAAGCATTTGCTGGATCATTATGAACCTCTATAATAAGTCCATCAGCACCAACCGCTACAGCTGCTTTTGACAAAGGATCTACCATCCAATTTTTCCCTGCTGCGTGACTTGGATCAATTACTACTGGTAAATGGCTTAATCTCTTTATTGCAGGTACTGCACTTAAATCTAAAGTATTTCTTGTGTAAGTTTCGAAAGTTCTTATTCCTCTTTCACAAAGTATTACTCTTTCATTACCACCAGCCATAATGTATTCAGCTGACATTAAAAGTTCTTCGATAGTTGCTGATAATCCTCGCTTTAAAAGTATAGGTTTATCAATTTTTCCTAATTCTTTTAATAAATCGAAGTTTTGCATGTTTCTAGCTCCGATTTGAATTATATCAACATCTTCAACAAATCTTTCTAAATACTTCTCAGACATTAACTCAGTAACTATTGGTAAACCAGTTTCTTTTTTAGCTATTTTTAATAGATCCAATCCTTCTGCCTCTAATCCTTGGAAGCTGTATGGAGAAGTTCTTGGCTTAAATGCTCCTCCTCTTAATAGTCTTGCTCCTGATTCTTTAACATTTTTAGCTATTCCTATAATTTGATCTTCACTTTCTACTGAACATGGTCCAGCTATCAAAGCTATCTTCTTTCCTCCAATGGAAATATCATCAGTTATTTTAACTTCAGAATTTTGTGGATGAAATAATCTATTAGCTTTCTTGAAAGGTTCTTGAACATGCATTACTCTTTCAACACTTTTATTAGCTTCTATTTTTCTTGCATCTATTTTAGTGGTATCACCAATTAATCCTAAGATTATTAAGTCCTTACCTATAACTGGATGTACTTCTACCCCAAGTCTTTCAATAGATTTTGATAATTTTTCTACTTCCTCTTGTGCTGTTTTTGGTTTTA
Organism: Clostridium sp. YIM B02506; assembly: GCF_022324845.1. Taxonomy (NCBI): domain Bacteria; kingdom Bacillati; phylum Bacillota; class Clostridia; order Eubacteriales; family Clostridiaceae; genus Clostridium; species Clostridium sp. YIM B02506. The sequence continues at coordinate 93,368 of NZ_JAKGTG010000009.1, read as the reverse complement.
AAATTACTATCATATAAATTGCCCCCTTAATGATTTTTTATAAAAAAAATAAGACTCATCTAATGAGTCTTATTATTCCAACATAATTATTTCTTGATACAAGGTTTTAAGGTTATTTCTACTCATTAGAAATTAACAGTATTTTATTGCAGAACGATGAACCAGCGCTAAAATAAAAGCCCCAGCTAAAGTAAAAGTATCCAAATAATTGTCCTGCTATTCTATTAACTCCTTTAAGCATACTAACCTCCTATGTGAATTTCTGTAAAAATCTTTTTCTAAATTGTATACTAATAAAAATAGTATGTCAATACTGAGAAAACTTTTTCATTAATTTTTATTTAAATTTTTTATATATTCTCAATATTTCTATATTTTTCTTAACGCTTTTATAGAAATAATACACTGCTCCCCATTTTTCATAGTTATTTTCCTGCTTAATTTATTTATCTCAGATATATTTTTTTTATTTACTAAATAAGATTTATGTACTCTTATGAAATTTTCATCTAAGTCCTCTTCTATATCCTTCATTTGTCCATAAAATTCAACTTGCCTATCTGTAGCATGAAGTACAATTTTATGAATTTTCTTGGAAGTTTCAAAAAAAAGTATTTTATCATATTCAACATTAATTATTCTTTCATCAGTATTGATAGTAAAAACATCATTGTCTTTTTTTCTTCTGCTATATTTATCAAGAGCTTCTAAAATACATTGATGTATTCTATTTTTTATATTTAAATAATCATCCTTTATAATATAATCTAAGGCTTCAACTCTATAAACAAAAGTCAAATAGCTCATTTCTGCATGAGTCGTAACAAATATAACAAATCCTCTTGAATCATATTTTCTTATTTTTTCTGCCAATCTTATACCATCTATATTAGAATTTAAATCTACATCTAAAAAATACACACCTGAGTATTTGCTTTGTTTAACATATTCTATTAGCTCGTACGGATCACCTGTACTTAACGCTAACTTCATATCTAAGTTCTCTATTATAGTTATGTCATCAATAAATTTAGCAAAACTATCTCTTTGCTTTTCGTCATCTTCACAAACATATATATTTAGCATAACTCCCCCTATTTAACTATTAGAAATTTGTAAAACTTGAGTAAATTCGCCTTTATCAACCTTTGTATCTAGTGATATCGTGTGGTATTTATTAACTATTTCTTTTAAGTTATATAAACCTAACCCTCTATTATCACCTTTAGTTGAAAAACCTTTCTCAAATATCTGATATATTTGTGGGGTTCTTTCAACACATGAATTTATAAAAACTAAAAGGACAAAATTCTCTTTTTGTATAAAAGTTAATTTTATCCATGATTTTTCACATTCAATAGCAGCTTCAATGGCATTATCTAATAATATACCTATAGTTCTGCTTAAATCTATTATATCCATATTAATCTTGTCCACTGGCTCTACAATATCTACCAACACATCTATTCCTAACTCTTGAGCTCTTATGACCTTTGATGCTATAAGTCCCTTAATTTCTGTGATATGTATATTTTGTAGTAATCCTATTCTATTGTTTTTTCTATTCATTTCGCTATTTAAAGGAACGATTTTTTTATAAAAAAATTCCTCTAAACCTTCTATATTTTTTTCTTCTATGTATCCAGACATTGCAGTTAATATGTTAGTGTAGTCATGTCTAAATCCTCTCATATCGTTATACATAGCTTCCAAATTGGAGTTATACTCCTTTAAGTTTTCTAATTCTATTTTACGATTTTCATATTGTATTTCTTTTTTCATGTTGTTTGCTACAACAAAAGTAATTACTGACATTGATATAAGATAAACTATCATCAATGCAACATAAATAAGCATTGTTGTATTCCTAGCCATATATGTTTGGGCTACAATGGCATTTAAGTAATATGTAATAGCTATTATACAAATGTTGACTATCATTAATATAGTCATTTTGTTTTTTATTTTTATATTTTCTGGATTAACTTTGAACTTTCTAATTAGAAATCTAACCACTTGAGTAATAATTATAACTATTACTAGCATTCCTATATGTACCATTATTTTAAAACGTGGAATTTCCATAGCCGTATAGAATTCCTCGCCTATAATTGGTATTGCTATACTTGCTACTAAACCATCTGATATAAAAACTATAATAGTTGCAAAAATACAATTAATAATATTCAAAAATAATCTCTTATTATCAAAATACAGAAGTAAAAAGCTTATTAAAAACATTATTGGCATACCTAAGGATACATTAATATTTGCAATAGGTATCATAAAAAGATCTACAATTATAAAATTCTTTACAATTTTTTTCTTATCTACGTCAACAATGCCTATATTATATACTGAAAAAATAAAAGAAAAACAAGCTATTGTTACAATAATGAAATTAAACAAAACTCTTCCCCCACTAGTTGCCTTTTTATTTAATATTAGCAGATATGTACTATAACTTCAATTATTTACTATTCTTCTTCCTTTAAAAGTTCTTCAGGCATTTTAGTTTCATATGCCATCCAAAATATACACTTTGAAGTAGAATTTTCTGCGACCTTAACAGATGCTTTCTCAACCCCATCTAGTACCATATCCTTTAATTCTTCAAATAGTCCCTTGTTCATATCTCTCATAATTTTTATACCTCCTTTTAAACACCTTATAGGTTATTGGCATTATCATAAATGCCTCTAGCAGATTTCCATAGGTTATTAAAAAACCTATCCTAAAGTCTTTTAAGTATATAGCTAAAACAAATGAAATTAGCCACACATAAATTGATTTTCTTTTTAACTTGTCTCTCTTTTTCTTTCCAAGTAATGGTCTTGCCTCTGTATCTGCTGGGGAAAAGGCAAGAATACTGATAATTGAAATAGTAAACATACCTGCTAGTATAAACTTATTTTCTGGTACATAACTACTTAAAAAGGCTCCTGAAAAAAAGCATATTATAGTAGTTAATGTACATCCTAAGCTTGTGGAAGCATGTACACCATAAGCATATCTTCTTAACGCTCCATAACTTATCATTATTATAAGGATTATCCAAAATATATTTAACATAGCTGCAAGAGCCATGATAAATGCGCTCTTTGTAAAATTTATCAAAACAATTTCTATTCCATATTTAACTATATTTTCATTAAAATTAGGATTGCTACTTCTAGTTTTTAAAACTTGAGTTAAACTATTAGATATTTCTTCAATATAGTTTTTTCTTTTAACTTTCATAGTTTTCATAAAATCACCACAACTTTAATTAATCTTTGCTTATTAAAGCATATTGAACCCCTAATGATACAGCAATTCCAGTCATTAATAGTATTTTTATTATAAACTCTATACCACTTAATAAAACTAAAGGAATCAATAGCAAAGTAAATACTAAAAATAATGCTATGCTATCTTTCACAATTTCCCACCTCTATAAAGTATTATTATCCACCATAAATTTACAACATTTATCTTAATATAAATATTAGCATGAAAATGTATAATATTCACACTTATATAACAATGCATAATTTAAAGGTAAAAATCATACTTATTTTCATAAATTTCTACGATTATTACTAAATATTGAACGTTTATTACATTAATAATTTTGTAGAAATATCTAATATCTAGATAACTTATGTAGGATAAAACAAACAGAGACTTTACCTCAAAAATCGGTAAAGTCTCTGTTTTTATATTATTAATCAACATTAATTAACTTTAAATTCTCATTATTTTTTTCTTCTGTAGCAGCAATCTGAAGCATTGCCACTTTAGGAAGCTCTATTCCGATAGTTTCTTTTATTACTTCTTCTATTGTTTCAACCAGAATAAATTCTAAATCCTCTCTAACTTCTTGTGGAACATCTTTTATATCCATCTCATTATCTTTTGGTAAGATAACTCTCTTTATACCTGAACGGTGTGCTGCTATTACTTTTTCCTTGATCCCTCCAACTGGTAGAACTGCTCCTCTTAAGGATATCTCACCTGTCATAGCTAACTTTGGATCTACTTCTATTCCTGTAATCAATGAAGCTATAGTTGTAAATAAAGCTACTCCTGCTGATGGACCATCTTTAGGTATAGCCCCTGCTGGAACATGGATGTGTAAATCATTTTTATTTAATTCAAGATACTTTAGATTTAAAGCAAACCTTGAACGAATTAAGCTTTGTGAAATCCTTGCTGATTCCTTCATTACATCTCCAAGTTGTCCAGTTAACATTAATTGTCCATTACCTGGCATAAATACACCTTCAATAAATAGTATATCTCCGCCTACTGGTGTCCAAGCTAACCCTGTAACTACACCAGGAGCATTTTTTTGATTAACCTTATCATAACGAGCTATTTCATGACCTAAAACATCAAATAGCATGTCTTCTTTTATTATATGTGGAAGTTCAACCTTATTAAGAACTATCTTTTCTGCTGAAACTCTTGCAACTGAAGATAATTGTCTCTTTAAACTTCTTACTCCCGCTTCTCTTGTATAATTATCTATTATGGCTTTCATAGCATCATCATCAACTTGAAGTTGACTAGAGTTTAGACCATTTTCATCTAAAACCGCTGGTAATAAATGATCTTTTGCTATATAAAACTTTTCTTTACTTGTATAGCTTGATATATCTATTATCTCCATACGATCTCTTAGTGGTCCTGGTATACTTCTTAATGAATTAGCAGTTGCTATAAAGAATACATCTGATAAATCATATGGTACTTCTAAATAATGATCTGCAAAAGTATTGTTTTGCTCTGGATCTAAAACTTCTAATAAAGCACTTGCCGGATCACCACTATTTGAAACCATCATCTTATCTATTTCATCTAAAATGAATACTGGATTCTTTTCTCCTGCCTTTTTCATTCCTTGAATTATTCTACCAGGTAAAGCTCCTATATAAGTTCTTCTATGTCCTCTGATTTCTGCTTCATCTCTTATTCCACCTAAACTAATACGGACATATTTTCTTCCCAAGGCTTCAGCTATACTTTTTCCAAGGCTTGTCTTTCCTGTTCCTGGAGGCCCTACTAAAAGTAATATAGATCCTTGTTTGTTTTCTTTTAGCTTCAATATGCTTAAGTGCTGTATTATTCTATCCTTAACCTTATCAAGACCATAATGCTTGCTGTTAAGTATCTCTCTAGCCTTTTCAATATCTATATCCTTAACTTTATTCTTCTCCCAAGGAAGACTAACTAATAAATCAAGATAAGTTTGAATAACATTTGCTTCTGAGCTATTAGGTCCTTGTCTTTCAAACTTCTCTAATTCACTTAAAGCAATCTCTTTTACTTCTTCTGGCATGTTAGCAGCTTCTATTTTTTCTCTGTAATTCTTTTTATTTTTACTCTTAACATTATCCTCTGAACCTTCATTCAGCTCTTCTTGGATAGCTTTAAGTTGCTGTCTTAACATGTTTTCTCTATAGCTTTTATTAACTTTATCATTAAATTTTTGAGCAAGCTCCATCTGGAATTGAATAGTTTCTTTTTGCTCTATTAGTATATCCAAAAATCTTAAACTCTTTTTTCTTAAAGAACGAATTTCTAAGAAAGCTTGTTTCTCACTAAAAGATAGGTTCATAAATGGGAATACATATGCTATTATTCCTTGAATATCCTCTAGGCTATTTACATATTCCACATAAGTTTCAGAGCCTCTGAAATTTTTACTTATTTCTGAAATTAGGTTTCTCATGTATTGCATGATTTCTTTTTGATTTTGTTTGTCCAGGTCTTCTATATCAGGTATAGTGTTATAAATAGCTTTGAAGTTATTGTCTTCTAACACAAAGTCCTCAACTTCTACTCTTTCTATAACCTCTAAAGTTATATTATATCCATCTTTAATCTTTTTACTTTCTTCTAGCTTTACTAATGTTCCAACTGTATAAAAATCTTCTCTAGAAAAATCTCCACCTTCATATTCCTCTCTAATAGCTAATGCAACACCATAAAAATTCTCATTCTCCATTTTATTAGTGATATGTTTTCCTATTGCTGAATTAACTTTTAATGTTATTGATTTTCCTGGCATTAAAACTGTATTTGGGATTGCTATTATAGGTAATGCTGTATTATTAATTAATTCTTTCATTTTCATCATCTCCATTAAATTATTCGATAGTTCTATTTTTATCGAACTATTTATTAAAAAATTTTTATTTTTATTCCCAAATTATTGTTACAAATTTGTTTAATAGTTCTTTATTTAAGCTGTAATAATGATATATACCATCCTTGCGAAGTTCAATAAGTCCACAATCTGCTAGTTGCTTCATGTGATGCGATAAAGTTGACTTAGCACATATGCAAGTTTTATATTCTATTTCATTACAACTTAATTCCTCAGTCTTATATAAAATCTGAATTATTTTTATTCTTGTAGGCTCTCCTAAAGCCTTATAAACTTTAACTGCTTGTTGTATAGTATTTTCATCAAGTTTCATAAAGACTTCCTCACCTTGTAGTTCTATAATTATAGAACTATAGTATCATAACTAATAATCATTGTCAATACTTGTAGTTATCTGTAACTTATTTTTCTTTTCAGAATTTTATAAATAATAAAAAGAGGTCATCACAAATTACTCTGCAATAACCCCTTATAAATCTTATTTGAAATATCTATCTAATAATCCTTTAAATGCTTTTCCATGTCTAGCTTCATCTTTACACATTTCATGAACTGTATCGTGTATAGCATCTAGGTTTAATTGTTTAGCTAAAGTAGCTAAATCTTTTTTACCTTGGCAAGCCCCATGCTCTGCATCTACTCTTACTTGAAGATTAGCTTTAGTATCAGCATCAACTACTTCTCCTAATAATTCAGCGAATTTTGCTGCATGCTCAGCTTCTTCAAAAGCTATTCTCTTATATGCTTCAGCAACTTCTGGATATCCTTCTCTATCAGCTTGTCTAGACATTGCTAAATACATACCAACTTCTGTACATTCTCCCATAAAGTTAGCTTGTAATCCTTCTATTATTCTAGGATCTACGCCTTTTGCTACACCTATTACGTGCTCATCTGCAAAAGCTAAATCTCCTGATTTCTCCATAAACTTTTCAGCTGGAACTCCACAAACTGGGCATTTTGCTGGAGCTTCATCTCCTGTATGAACATATCCACATACTGTACAAACAAATTTTTTCATAAAAAAAATCCTCCTCTATATAACTTTAATTTTCATCTTATTTATTTTCGACAATTATTATTCTATAACAATTATTATTTATTGTAAAGTACTTTCTTAAACTTTTTCCAAATTATTTTCCATGATTTATAATAAAATATATAAAGAAACCGCTGTATAACTATATATGCAGCGGTTTTATATCTATGCTTTTTTTAGTTGAATTTCCACTTTAAATAAATCTCCATCAACTTTTATTTTAAATATGCCATCCTGAAGTTCTGTTAAACCTTTTGAAATTGCAAGACCAAGACCCGATCCTTCAGTATGTCTCGACTGATCCCCTCTTTTAAATCTTTCTGTTATCTCATCCTCATTAAAGTCAATTTCATAGGCAGATATATTTTTAAATATTATTATGATTCTATCTTCACTTTCTTCAAGATTTATATATACCCTTGTATTATCTAAAGAATACTTTAATATATTAGATATTTGGTTTTCAAATATTCTCCAAGTCCTCTTACCATCAACCTTAACATAAACTTTTTCATTAGGTATATTTATTCTAAAATCTAACTTGCTAATTTTTATTTTTTCCTCAAACTCAGCAATAGATTGTTTAAGTAAAGCTACAATATCTAGCTTTTCTATATTTAGCTCCATTTCACCTGAAGCTGCACTTGATGCTTCAAATAAATCCTCAATTAAAACTTTAAGTCTTTGAGATTTTCTATCTATTATCTTAATATAATCCTCAATCTCTTCCTTAGTAAAATCACCTTTTTTAATTAAGTCCACATAATTTATTATAGAAGTCAATGGTGTTTTTAAATCATGAGAAACATTAGTTATAAGCTCCGTTTTCATTCTTTCACTTTTAACTTCATTTTGAATGGCATTTCCAAGCCCACTTCTCATATTGTTTATGTCTTTAGCTAATACATCTAAAACAGCTATAGAACTACCTTCAATTTGATAATTAAGATCTCCTTGAGATATCTTATGAGCACCTAGGACTATTTTGTTAAAACCTCCTACAAATTTAAAAACAAAATACCCCATAGAGCATATATAAATAAATATATAAATTATCATAAATAGAAAAAAGTAAACGCCCCTATATCCTTCAAATAACATGGGCAATGCTAATGCAGTAAAAAATATAAATACAATAGTCGCTACACTAAATACTGCAATTCTTACTCCAACACTCCTTATAATAAAAGTTTCTTTTATTAATAGATAAAATTTATATAATAAACTTGTTTCTTTTATAACATTTTTTAATCCCTTTTTATCTATTTCTTTTAGTAGTGTTTTATAGGTTTCTAAGCTGATTACATAAGAAATAAAAATCCCTATTAAATACAGTAACTTATTTCCATGTGAACCGTAACGAATCATATATTCAAAACTATCAAAAAGCACAAATAGTATTAATGCGTCTATTGGAATTAATATAAGTTTTAACTCTAGCCATAATTTCTTATACAATCTATAAGTCATTTTTTCCTTATGGTCATTATTATATCTTATAAACACTTTTTTTCTAAACTTCATTATATATGCAAATGATATTAATGATATAAACGCTGCAATTGCTATAACAATACATTCTTTCTTATACTTATCATGTTGCATTGTGAACTTATTAGAATAAATTTTAATCATATCATCATAATATAAATCTTTTGGAACAAATAACATGAACTTTAATTTATAGTTTTTTATATCTTCATAGCTCTTTGTATTGTATATAAAATAGTCAGGTGGAAATGTTCCCTCAACATTTTGAAATAAATTCCCAAGTTTTGTTCCATCTAAAATTAAATATGATTTTGAGCTATATATTAGTTCTTTTAAATTATCATCATTTATATATTCTTTTTCAACATTTGTTTTAACTACATTATTGTTTTCATAAAGTACATATTGAAGATTCTTATACTGCTCTATACAATTCTCATAGGAATTATACTGAACTCTTCTTTCATCTAATATTACTTTTTTTAAGTTTTCATCGTCAACTTTGTATGTTGCTTCTAACTTATCTAATCCATCAAAATATCCGCTTACATTACCTACATCTGTAAGACTGTAATAACTACTAGAATTTTCATCTGAACTATTTTCACTAATGTATCCATTGCTTAAAGCTTGATTTAAATTAGCCTTTCCTTGTGTATATTTTTCTTCATACTCAGTTCTTTTTGCTTTTAAATCATTTTCAGTTACTTCGTTAAATTTATCGCTGTTTTTTGACTCCCCATATCTAATGTAAGATTTAGTTACAGCTTCAACGTATTCTGACATTATGTTTTTGAATTCAATTGTTTCTGTATAGTTATCTTTATCCAAGTAATATCCATTAAATTTTATATCTAATATCGCATATCCACCAACTAAAATTGAAGAAATAAATAATATTATACATATAACCCCAACTTTTCTACTGCCTTTCAATTTTATAGCCAATTCCCCACACCACCTTTAAATATCTTGGTTCTTTCGGATTTATTTCTATTTTTTCTCTAATTCTTCTTATGTGAACTGTAACTGTGTCTGCATTATAAGAGGGTTCATTCCATACTCTTTCATAAATTTCTTCTATAGGAAAAACTCGTCCTGGGTTGTCCATAAGTAAAGTTAAAATTTTAAATTCTAATGGAGTTATCTTTACATCCTCTTCATCAACTTTAAACTCTTTAGTCTCCTTATTAAGATATAAGCTTCCTACTCTAAGGATTTCCTTTGACTCTCCTCCATAGTTTCCAAGGTTCACATATCTTCTTAATTGAGATTTAACTCTAGCTATAAGTTCTAGAGGATTAAAGGGTTTTGTAATATAATCATCTGCTCCCATGTTAAGTCCTAAAATTTTATCTGTATCCCTTGATTTTGCTGAAAGCATTATTATAGGAATATTTTTATTTTCTCTTATTTTTAAAGTTGCTCTCATTCCATCTAGTTTTGGCATCATTATATCCATTATTATTAGATGTATGTCCACAGAATTTAGTGTGTCTAAAGCATCTAATCCATCGTAAGCTTTAAATACTTTATATCCTTCATTTTCTAAATATATTTGTATTGCATCCGTTATTTCAACCTCATCGTCAACTACTAAAACATTGTATTTTTCCATACTAGCATCCCCCTTAAAATTCCTAGCATTATTATAACACCCCCTGCTGATTTAGCTCTATTAAAATGTTAAATAAAAAAAATTACAAAGTTACCCTTGTAATTCTTAAGATTCCATTACAAATTATTAAATTTAAAGATTTATATTAAATCCTCACTTAGAGCTAGAAATAATAAACTCACAGAATAGTATTTTTTCATATTTTCTTAGAAAAATTTCTAAATTTCTACGTTTCTAAATTTCTGATCTTCTGAGTTTCTGCACTTCTAACTTGTAGGAGCTTCTTCCCAAGCTCCATTAGATTTCTTTAAACTTTATAAATTCCTCTTAATGATTAGACTGACGCTGAAAAGCGCGTCTACCGCAACAAAGTGCACTTCTGCACTGTAGGAGCGTTTCTTAAAGGAATCTAGCGAGACTAAATGACAGTCTCTACAAAACAGTAGTGCAGCTCCATCAAATTCCTTCTAACTTCTGCACTGTAGAGACTTCTCCTCAAGTCTCATTAAATTCCTTTTAACTTCTATACTGTAGGAGCTTCTTCCCTTGGCTTCTTCATACTTTTACTCTTTAACCCAGATTTTATTTCTATAATCACCTTATCTTGGGCCTTGTCTTGGGCCTCATGTTGGGCCCCCTCTTCCACCTAATATTATATAACTTTTAGCCTAATGTTTAGTTTTACTATTTAAAACAATTCTCTCTTAAAAACAAAAAGACCATTACAAATTAAATTTGTAATAGCCTTATTAATATTATCTGATTTCTTTCCCAAAAGGCATTAAACTTAATGACGCCATTTTAAAAAACTGTAGTCCAAAAGGAATTCCAACAATAGTTGCACACATTATTACACCTGAAATGACATTTCCTATAGCAAGCTCTAGTCCACCGAATATTAACCAAAATATGTTTGCAATTAAACTTACTCCTCCACTATCTACAGTCACAATATCTTTTCCAAAAGGTGCAAGCTGAAGAGATGCCATCTTAAAACATTGAACCCCTATAGGTATCCCAATAATAGTTAAACACCACAATGCTCCTATTAGAAGCCAACCTATACTATGAATTAATCCCCCAAATATTATCCAAACTAAATTTCCTAAAAAATTCATATTACTCCTCCAGTATTCATTTTTAATATTATACTATCCTTTAATTCTTTTTGCTATTAAATATCTTTATAAAGGAATTTCTTGATTTAAATTCTGTAATAGAATATAATAACGATAATGTAATATTTTAAAGCATTGATTAGAAGTAGTAATATTTTATTTCATTTATTTAGAGAGCTGTTGTTTGGTGCAAAACAGTAATGAATAAATATGAACTTGTCTAGGAGTTTCTTTGTGAAAAGCAAAGACGTTAACTGCGTTAAAGTTTCAAGTGGAAATAATTAATTTTATTTCAACAAGAGTGGTACCGCGGAACTTAACCTTTCGTCTCTTAATTTTTTATGAGATGATGGGTTTTTATTTTTTTATTTTTTATTGTTTAAGGAGGAAAATACTATGGGAAACTACGGAACTTCCATTGATAAGAAATGGCAAGATAAGTGGGAAGAAACAAAATTATATGAGTTTGATAAAGAAAATTTAGATAAGAAGTTATATGTCCTTGAGATGTTCTCTTATCCATCAGGAAGTCAGCTTCATGCAGGGCATTGGTTTAATTATGGACCAGTAGATAGCTGGGCTAGATTTAAAAAGATGAATGGATATAATGTATTTCAACCAATGGGCTTTGATGCTTTTGGTCTTCCAGCAGAAAACTATGCTATAAAAACTGGAATACATCCTAAGGATTCAACTGTAAAAAACATAGAAACTATGGAAAAGCAACTTAAAGCTATGGGCGCTATGTTTAACTGGGAAAGTGAAGTTGTAACTTGCCAGCCTGATTATTATAAATGGACTCAATGGTTATTTTTAAAACTTTACGAAAAAGGATTAGCTTATAGAAAGAAGGCTCCTGTTAACTGGTGTCCATCTTGTAATACAGTTCTTGCAAATGAGCAAGTTGTAGATGGTGCCTGTGAAAGATGTTCAACTGAGGTAACTAAAAAAGACTTAACTCAATGGTTCTTAAAAATCACTGATTACGCTGATGAATTATTAGAAAAATTGGATACCTTAGATTGGCCAGAAAAAACAGTAGCAATGCAAAAACACTGGATAGGAAAATCTACTGGTGCACAAGTTACTTTCAATATGAAGGATTCAGATTTAAGCTTTGATGTATTTACTACAAGAGTTGATACTTTATTTGGAGTTACTTATGTAGTTTTAGCTCCTGAAAATCCATTGGTTGATGAAATCACAACAGCTGATCAAAAAGAAGCTGTAGAAGCTTATAAAGAAGCTGCTAAAAAGCAATCTGATATAGAAAGACAATCAATTTCTAGAGAAAAAACTGGTGTATTTACTGGTTCATATGCCATAAATCCTATTAACGGAAGAACTGTTCCTGTATGGGTTGGAGATTATGTTTTAGCTACTTATGGTACTGGAGCTGTTATGGCTGTTCCTGCTCATGATGAAAGAGATTTTGCTTTTGCTACAAAGTTTGAATTACCTATAGAAAGAGTAATCGTAGCTAAAAATGGAGATTCTAAAGAACTTCCTTATTGTGAATATGGAAAGCTTGTAAATTCAGAAGAGTTTGATGGTTTAACAACAGAAGAAGCTAAGGTTAAGCTAGTTAAGAAACTAGAGAAAAACAATCTTGGAGAACAAAAAGTTAACTACAGATTAAGAGACTGGTTAGTATCTAGACAAAGATACTGGGGTTCACCTATTCCAATGATCCATTGTGAAAAGTGTGGAACTGTTCCAGTACCTGAAAAAGATCTTCCTGTTATGCTTCCTTATGATGTAGAATTTGCTCCAGATGGAAAGTCACCACTTGCTAAAAATGAGGATTTTATAAATACGACTTGTCCTTGTTGTGGTGGCGCAGCTAAAAGAGAAGCTGATACTTTAGATACTTTCGTTTGCTCATCTTTCTATTATTTAAGATATGCAGACGCTCATAATTCTGAAAAAGCATTTGATACAGATATGATTAACAAAATGCTTCCTGTAGATAAATATGTAGGTGGACCTGAGCATGCATGTATGCATCTATTATATGCAAGATTTGTTACTAAAGCTTTAAGAGATATGGGATATATAAATTTTGATGAACCATTCTTAAGCTTAACTCATCAAGGTCTTATACTTGGACCAGATGGCCTTAAAATGAGTAAATCAAAAGGAAATACTATATCTCCAGATGATTATATAAAACAATACGGTGCAGACGTATTTAGAATGTACTTGATGTTTGGTTTTGCATATACTGAAGGTGGCGCTTGGAGCGATGATGGAATAAAATCTGTAAATAGATTTGTTGAAAGAATTGAAAGAGTCCTAGAAACTTCAAGAGAATTTATAGAAGCTAATAAAGATTCCAAAACTACTTTAGATAAAGCAGAAAAAGAATTAAACTTCTGGAGACATAATACTATAAAATCAGTAACAGAAGATACAGATAAACTTCAATTTAACACAGCTATAGCTAGAATGATGGAATTTGTAAATGCACTTTCTAAGTACACTCAAGAAAGTGATATGAATGCATCCTTCTTAAAAGAAGCTTTAGACGATTATTTAAAATTATTAGCACCATTTGCTCCTCACTTTGCTGAAGAACAATGGTCATTACTTGGTAATTCTTATTCTATCTTTAACGAAAAATGGCCAACATTTGATCCGAAAGCCTTAGTTAAGGACGAAATTGAAATAGCTATTCAAATTAATGGTAAAATCAAAGCTAAGATAAATATTGCTTCTGGTTTAGCTGAAGAAGAAATTAAAGTTGAAGCTTTAGCTAACCCACAAGTTGTAGCCGCTATTGATGGTAAAAATGTTGTTAAAGTAATAGTTATAAAAGGAAGACTTGTAAATATAGTTGTTAAATAAAGATAAAGCAGTAGGGTACGCCTTACTGCTTTTTCACATATTATAGGTTTTTATGAAGTACCTCTATTATATTGCGTAAATCAACTACTGAGATTTGTCCTGGTGCAGAAACCTTTTTAGCAGCTCCAAAAGTTAAAGCTGATCCAAATAATTCTCCAGAAACTCTACTTATTACACCTTTTCCTGCCATAGACATCGTAATTATTGGACCCTCAATATACTTTTCTTTAACTATTCTTGTTGCATCTAATAAGGTAATTACATCTTCAACAGAATTAGGCATAACCGCTATTTTAGGTATATCTCCTCCTAATTCATCAGCTTTATTTAGACGTGATATTATTTCTTCCTTAGCTGGAGTTTTATCAAAATCATGATTCGATATTATAACTGCTATATCATTTAAATGAGCTACTTCAATTAATGTTTTAACATCTTTTTCTTCATTAAATAATTCAACATCAATTATATCAATAAGTTTTGTTTCTGCTGCTGTTTTATTTAATTCAACATAAAATTCTGAGCTGATCTCTTTTTCTCCGCCTTCTTTTTTGCTACGGAATGTAAATATAATAGGTTTAGAATTTAATACTTCTCTAATTTCTTTTAAAGCTTGTTTTACTTTTTTTATATCAGTAACATGCTCAAAAAAATCTACTCTCCACTCAACTATATCTACATCTAAATCTTTTAGATAATTTGCTTCTTCTAAAAGCTCAGAAAGACTTTCACCAACCATTGGAACGCATATTTTAGGTAAACCTTCTCCAATCACTACATCTTTTACTTTAACTACTTTCTCCATTTACTTAATCCCCCCAATAGTTCTCCACAGCTTATTCTCCAATAATTTTATAATATTCGCTCAAAGGCATTTAATAATTTCTCTATCTCTTTATAGTCTAGCGGTTTAAACTGGTTAAAGTAATAGGAATCATTAAATTTATCATATAAATCTCTTGCCATATCCATCCATTCTTCTGGAATACATAAATGCATTAAATCCTCCATAGTACAACTTAACAGAAACCTTTCAACCCCCCAGAAAGAATATTCCTTTATATCATGAAGTTCATTAAAAAAATTATAATCCTCAGCTATTTTAGAAGTCAATTTATATTCATAAATATCAACAAAAAAGAAATCAAAATTTCTTGATTGGCTTTTAAAAGCATCTTCTTGTATTATTTCTATTTTATCATCTTCGCCAAAATTATGTTTATAAATCTCTATAACATCTTTTGAAGTTTCATATACAGTTATATTTTTAACTTCCTTCTTTTTTAATATCTCTTGAATAAAATATCCAAGTCCTAATCCTACTACCCCAACAGTTCCTTTTGCTCTTTTTATACTTTCATAGCAGCCTTCTATTTCTAATGGAGTTAATCGCATCCAAGTCTTAGTATTATCGCTTAATTCTATTATAGGTTCTTCTATCTCCTCATTTAATTCATAAAGATAATGAGGAATTATTCCTTTTAATCCGTCGATTTTAGAAACTTCAAATTTATTGATTTTTTCACATTTGATTTTTTTATTATACTCTCTTATTTTATCTATATAATATGCTCTATCAAAAAGCATATAATCACTTCCATTCTAACTATAATGTCAATTAATTGTATCTTATATATTATGATTAATGATCTTATATTAAATACATTCTTTACTATAATAACACGTTTTACATTTTTTAGAAATATTTTTTATAAATCCCCCCTTGAAGTTTGTTATAAAATATTCTATAATGTAATTAATAATTATTATTAATTGAAATAAGTAGGTGAAGTTGATGAATAAATTTATATTAAGTGAAGAAGCATATACTGAGTTTAAAGGATTTTTAGGTGAAAATGATATTACTGATTTTAACGTAAGAGTAAATCTTGCTGGTTATGGATGTAGTGGTCCTGCTTTTAATATATCAGTTGAAGAACCTAAAGAAAATGATGTTGTTGAAAAAGTTAATGATATTACTTTTTTTGCTGAAGAAAATCTTATAGATGAATTCGGAGGTTTTATAATTCTTTCTACTGATGAAAATGATGGAAGAGGATTAAGTTTAAGACCTGTTATAGAATCTGAAAGTAGCGGTTGCGGAACTTGTGGTGGATGTCACTAATAATATTTAAAAAGGAAGAAATTCATTTTAATGAACTTCTTCCTTTTTTATATTTCTATTTTACTGGTAAAGTAAAGCTACTATATTTATCATTTATTTTCTTTAAATCATCTAAGATGTCTATCCATAATTTGTTATTTATAATTTCATTTTTAAATTCATTCCCACTAATAGGAAACTTTTCAGTAAGATCTTCAAAGTATTTTTGAATTTCTAATGATAGATTATATAACATTTTAAAATTAACCTTATCTGATTCATTAAGTTTAAACACTTTTGTACCTTCTACACTTTGTGTTTCATTATTCTCCATTATATATAAAATAAATGTATTTCCCTTTGCATAAATATCATCTAAAATTAATCCATTACTCTCTACAACTTTCTTATTAAATATTGTCCTATCCTCTTTATACTCATTATATTCCTCAAGTAAGGTATATAAATTCTTTGAAATATCATTGTAATTAGAGTATAGCTTAGTTATGTCTTTTTTAGATATACTTCCCTTTTCTGTAACCATCTCAAGCATTATAAGATTGGCCTCATTTTTATCTTTAATTGAACAAATTTCATTATTGGATTTTTCGCCTATCTTTTTCTCATACTTTTTATTATCTAAGGCAAAATAAATATTTAATGAAAAGCTTATCACAAGAATTATGACCACAATAAAAAAACAATTCTTTACGGATAATTGTCTCATTCAATCCCCCCCTATTTTGATAATTATACCACACCATCTTTCATTTTTCTACAATTATTGACATCAATAATTATTATCTCCCTATAGAAATAATAGCATCTCCTTAACAATATTACCATAAACTCTTTGTTAACAATTTCCTTATAATAAAAGAAGCTATCACTTCCTGTAATAGCTTCTTTTATTTACCTTGCCCAATCATGTATAGCATCTCTCACTGCTTGTAGTCCATAATCATAACCATATCCTTCAACTTGTACCTTTTCTAATCTTGTAACTACACCATAGTTTTTATCTAATGAAAGATTATCTTTTGAGGTTAAAACCCATATAGTTTTATAGTTTATAGGTTTAACTGTTAATTCCTTTTCTCCTACTCCATCTGTAAAATATATCAATATATGATTTCTATAGTTATTCTCTTTTATATAATTAAATACTGGAGAAAATTGAGTGGCTCCACTTTTATTCATTCTTTGTTTTATATCCTTAGTAGATTTAAGTTCATAAACACGCCTAATTTGGTTATCACATTCAATTACTTTTATCCTTCCAAGCTTATTTCTGCATAAAGCTAATATTTCTTTCATTATGCTTTTTATTTCCCCATCACTCATAGATGCAGATATATCTATAGCAACTAATATTTCTTGTATGTTATTAGGTAACACCCCTCTAATATCCAATCTATCAGGCTGCCTTCTATCTTTTCTAGTTATGGTTTTTTTATAACCTATCTTAGAGGTATTCAATAATCTTTTTAAATGAGATTTCCAATCTATTTCTTCTTTTTCATCAAAAGATAAAATCATTTTTTCAATATCCTTAGGCGCTTTCCCTTTATATGCACTTTTAGAGGTTCTTTTCTTTATATCTTTAATATTATCTAAGGTTAACTCTCCTCTTTCCCATAACTCATGAGCTCTTTCTAAGTCTATAGACCTTTGTATATTAGAATCTTTATTTATTACCTTTTTATTTTTTCTTTTATCTATAGCCTTTTGTATCTCTTCTGCATATACTTCAATGGGCATATCTTCTTTTAAATCTAAATCATACTCTATGTTTACTGTATGAAGCTTCTTACAAAATGCAGGTAGATTTTTTATATACTGATTTATAGATAAGTCCATTGCTATATTTATAGCTAAGGTAGATACTTTGTTTTTTAGACTACGCTCCCTTTCATAATGGTTATACATTATATGATATATCTCATGTTTTATAAGTGCTTCCATTTCCTTAAGAGATAAAGGAAGCATTAAAAATGGGTTAAAATGCATTTTATAGCCTTCCAGCGTAACTTCCGTTGCTATGGGCCAAGTAATGTTAAAATTAATCTCCCTCTTAATCTGAATCATAAATTGTCCAAAGAAATTATCTTCGCTGGATAAAAGACTTATATTTATAAACTCTATTAGTTCCCAAAATCTCCTTTTATGATAATCTTTAAAATCATTCTGAGATTCTATTTCATAACATACTTTCAATAATTCCTTACTATTTTTTTCAAAATCCATAATATCACCCCAATTAATTAGAATAGATATTAAAAAATGCATCTAGGAAGTTTTCATTCTCAAGCATCTCGTCATAAAGTTCCTTTGAGTAATCACTTTTTATTTCTTTCATTATTCCTAGCCTTAAATCCTTTGGATAAAAACCAAGTAACTCTGAAAAAACAGATATCTCTTTTTCTCTTATAGATAATGACTCAATATAATTCAAACAATTTTTAGATAATATATATAGGCGTGAATGACTTTCCTTTGAGATTCTATCTTTAATATCAAATACTAATATATTTTCTCTAAATACCTCTTCTGGTTTAATTAATGGATTCTTTAAATTGTCTAAAAAGTTTATAAAATCTCCAGCAATTGAAGCTCCCACGTTTCCTTTAACCAAATTAAAAAATATATTTTTAGCCATAGAGTCTTTATGCTTTAAAAATACTTTATAGCCTTTAGAAACCCTCTCCCAACTTCTTGGGGTAGCTTTTATATGCTCCTTAGAGTTTGGTGTATGAAGAAATTCTGGAAAAGTTGATATAAACTCTATTATATGCTCATGTATCTGCCCTTTTGTCATAGCCCATCTTACCCATTCTTTTAGTTCTGATTCCATTTGGATCCAAACAAATCTATCTTCTTGGGCTGGGTCCATATCTATTACTTGATATTCACTTTCTTCATAATCATCATATTTGTTAGATGGATTCATAGCCGCTATTACATAAACATCTTCACTTAAGTTATATCCATTTATTTCTCTATTTAATATTAAATTCATAAGTTCCTGTTGAACTGTATGTTCGCATCTATTTAATTCATCTATAAACAACACCACTTGTTTACCTTGCTCTATATAACTATCTACCTCTATCAATTTTGAATGAGTAGCGTATTCAGTTACTTTTCTACTCTTAGAAATTCCCTTCACTAAAAATTCTCTTTTTTCTACAGTTGGTAATCCTCCTATTTCTCCCTCCTTTAATAAATTTGCATCTATAGTAACTAATTCACAATTTTTATTATTTGCTAATTCTTTTATTAATGATGTTTTTCCTATTCCACTTTCTCCAATTAGTAGTGGTACATCTTTGGCCTCTATAATTAATTCCACTGTTTTTAATGCTTCTCTAAAATTCAATTTTTTTCGTCCTTTCTTAAGCTAAATTGAAAGTTTATAATCAACTAAGATTTTTCTTGCTGTCTTACTACCAAAATTATTTATAAAATTTATTTTGTCCATTTCTAAAACCTCTAGATTTAAGAAATCTTTTAAGTATTTCTCATCTATACTATTTTCCCTAACCTTTTTGGTTAGTATATCTACAACTAAATCAATGTTTATATCGTTATAAACGTACTTTACTACATTAATATTAACTTCAATTAGTTCAACTAATTCTTCATAGGTATAATTTATATAGTTTATAGCTTCTTCATTTAATGATATAGCCTTTTTCTTGCTTTCCATTGATGGATTATCAACAAACCTAATAGCCCCCCAGTAGTTCTCTATGGCTTTTAACACCACATTTTCAGTTGGTTTTTTTATATATTTTATTGCATCATAATCATTTTCTACAGCTAATATTTGAAGTTCTTCTTTAGGATTATTTACAAACTGAATTGCCCACCCCTTAGTTTGTATAGCAGCTCTAAGTATTGTTTCTGTTGGATACTTTATAAGCTTTAATGCATTCCATAAGCTTTTAACAGCTATTATTGAAGCCTCTTCAGTTGGATTTTCTATATATTCTATAGAAAGTGGGTTGTTTTTTATAGCCTCTATTTGAACAGCTTCTGAAGGTTCTTTTATATATTTTATAACTGTTCCATTTTTTCTTACTGCCAATATTTTAATATCTTCACTAGGATTATCTATTTCTCTAATATAAATAGGATTATCCTTAATTTTTATTTCCAAATCATATTTCTCCATTTTTACTTCCCTTCAATCTCTATGTTAATAATATAAAATAACTTTTTTCTTAATATAATTATATACCACTAAAAAGATTTTATCTATTACTTAATAATAATTATCAAAAAGGAAACTTCTATTATTTGAAGTTTCCTTTATCTAGATTCTTTATATTTTTCGATTTCTCGCTGAATTAAAAACAGTAAGTTGTTAAATTCCCACATTTCTCCCTCTTCTAATAATTTATTAAGAGAATTTTGAAATCTGCTAGCTTCAGCTATTCTACCTAATCCCATTAATGTTAATATATTATTCATTATGCTGGATATTACATCAGACTTAACTTCGAATAATTTTTGAGCATCTTTTATTTCATCTTTTATTAAAAGCATTTCTTCATCTAGTCTGAAGGCTGCATCGGCTGCACTTTTCAATTTTGACATTATTTCCTGTGGTTTTTGATGTTTATACTTATAATTTAAGGAATGTTCTATAGTTGCCCAAAAGTTCATAGCCAAAGTTCTTATTTGAAATTCTGCTAAAATTTCTTTTTGTCCGTCCGCCATATTAACTGGGTATTTTATTATCATGTGATAGCTCCTATATCCTGAACTTTTAACATTTCTCACATAATCTTTTTCATATAAAATTTGCATATCTCTTCTTTTTCTTAATATTTCTACCACTCTATCTATATCGTCAACAAACTGACACATTATCCTTACTCCTGCAATATCTTCTAACTCATACTGCAATCTATCTAAAGGAATTTCAAATTTATTAGCCTTTTCTAACATAGAGCTAACTTCTTTCACTCTTCCTGTCACAAATTCTATTGGTGAGTATTCTTTTCTCTTTCTATATTCTTTTCTAATACTTTTTAGTTTTATCTTTAATTCCTCTACTGCCTGCTCATAGGGTATCAGAAATTTTTTCCAGTCATTTATCGCCATATTGTCTCACCTACTCCTTAAATCTATATTTATTATACCAAAATAAAGTACTTCTGATAATTAAAATTTATGATATAATGATATTAATACAATTTTACAGAGGTGTTGACAATGGGTAACATTTTTTCCGGATTAGAGAATCTGGGATTCGATAATTTAAACGGTTTAAAAGTATATGAAGAAAAAAAGCAAAAACAGACTATAGTTGAGAAGAAAGAATTGGACCCTATGAGTCATATATTTGATAAACAAGTAGATTGTCCTGTTTGTAGTGCTTCTTTCAAGGTTAAATCTGTTAAAGTTAATTCCCCTAGAATGAGGGGACAAGATTCTGACTTATTTATTCATTATGATGTAATTAACCCCTATCTATATGATGTATGGGTTTGTAATAGTTGTGGATATACTGCCATGAAAGCTGATTTTCCTAAAATAAAGGCTTTTCAAAAGGAAATTATATTATCCTCAATTACTCCAAAATGGAAAGGAAGAGAATATCCTGAAGTTTTTGATGAGAAAGTAGCTATAGAGAGATTCAAATTAGCCTTAGTTAACGCTATATTCATGGAAGCAAAAAATAGTACTAAAGCAATGATTTGTTTGAAAACAGCTTGGATGTACAGGCTCCTAGAAGATACTGACAACGAGATTTCATTTTTATCTCAAGCTTTGAATGGTTTTAACGAAGCATATAGTAATGAGGATTTCCCTATATATGGTATGCATAGATATAGTATAATGTATTTAATTGGTGAATTAAATAGAAGAGTTGGTAATTATGATGAGGCATTAAGATGGTTCTCTAGCGTTATTACGACCCCTGGAGTTCCTCAAAAAGTTAAAGATCTTGCAAGAGATTGTAAAGATCTTATAAAAGATTATAAAAACAAATAATATTATCAAATAAAACTTAGGAGGATTTTACTATGAGTTTATTCTCAAAAAAGAAAAATGTTGAACCTAAGGAAATTTCGCAAGATATTTCCTCAAAAAACGCTATTATTGAACCTACTAATGATTCTACTATATTAGATTCAATATCTTCAGAGTTACAAAGTACGAAGGCAAACTCTGAAAGTTTAAAAAATTCTATCGGTAACATAGAAGACTCTGTATCTTCTTTAGCAGATTCATCTATAAAACAAAGTGATCAATTATCTAATGTTAGTAGTTCTATACGAAGCATTGGTGCTTCACTAGAAGAGTTAGCCTATAACGTAACTAATGTACATATTAAGGTTCTTGATACAGATTCTTCTGCTGATCAAGGTGTTGAGACTATAAATACTTTAGATAATTCTTTAAGCGAACTTAAACAGGCGTTTACTGTAAGTTCTGATACTATCAATGAATTAGTTAGCAAGCTTGAATATGTTAATTCAATTACTGATTCTATAAGCCAGATTGCTAGCCAAACAAACTTACTTGCACTTAATGCTGCAATTGAAGCTGCACGTGCTGGAGAAGCTGGTAGAGGATTCTCTGTAGTTGCTGGAGAAGTTAGAAAGCTAGCTGAAAATTCTAAGCAAGCTGTTCAAAGTATAACTAATTTATTAGGAGAAATTAAAGTGGACATTTTAAGTGCTTCTACAGCTATGAGTACTGGAAATGTTGCATTAAGCTCTCAACAAGATGCTATTGAATCAACTAAAGGAACTTTTAAAAATATTAAAACATCTATTAATGAAGCTGTTACTGAAATAGATGAATTTATTGAAAACCTAACTTCTGTTGCAACTAGTAAAGATGATTCTATTAGTTTGGTTAGAGATTTAGAAACTATAACTCTTGAAAACACAGCCTTAACTCAAGAGATTTCTGCCGCAGTAAAAATAGACTCTCAAGCTTGTAATGATCTTCATGATTCCATAGAATCTATTTTAAATATTATAAATAAATAACATAAAAGGAACCTTTAATAGGTTCCTTTTATGTTATACTAATCCATTATTTTAACTGGGTCAAAATTTATAAAATCACAGGATGTCATAATATACTCAACTCCATCATATGTTCCTTGTATTACCTTACCAAGAGCTGGACCATGTAAATGACCATATATAACTTTCTCAACTTTAAATTCATTAAAAATTTCAACAAACCCTGATGAATTAAATTTTTCATTAGTTGGAGGATAATGTATCATACATATAAATTTTTCATATCCATCTCTTTTGGCTGCATCTAAAGATAATCTAAGCCTTATAAGTTCCCTGTCATATATTTTCTTATCTTTCTCAGCAAACTTATCACTATCAGGGCATATCCATCCCCTAGTTCCACATATTGCCCACTCATTATAACTAAAATAGTTATTTTGTATAAAATTCATCCCATCATATAGCGAATTAAGCTTTGTTATACTACTCCACCAATAATCGTGATTACCTTTAATTATTATCTTCCTACCTGGAAGAGCATTAATCCATTTTAAGTCTTCTCTAGATTCATCTGCGCTCATTGACCAAGATATATCTCCCCCAATTAAAACAGTATCACTCTCATTGACTTTCTCTTCCCAATTTTTTTTTATTTTATTTTCATGCCCTATCCAATTATCTCCAAAAATACTCATAGGTTTATCCGTACTAAAAGATAAATGAAGATCTGATATAGCGTATAATGCCATAATACTCACCTTTCATTCTTTTTATCCAAATCTGTTACAAATGCAATAATATATGCTACAGCCTCATATAAATCTTCAGGAATTTCTTTTCCGATATCAACATTTGATAATAAATCGGTTAATTCCTTATTATAAACTACAGGCACATCACTTTCCTCAGCTTTTTCAATTATTTTATCAGCTATTGGTCCCATACCAGCTGCTGTTATTATAGGAGCTTCATTATTTAATTCATACTTAAGTGCAACTGCTTTTTTTCTCTGTTTCATTATCCTTACACCTTTCTATCTAATATAACTAGATTAGTAGAATTAAAAAATTCCCTTGATGTACTTATATTAACCTCTTCTATGGCTCTAGATACTATTACTTTACTATTATATCCTATGGTATTTAATGATTCTATAAGTTTATTTTTTTCTTTATCAAGAATTTTAACATATTCCTTTGAACATTTTAAATCAATATCTAAATTCTTGTTTTGAAGCTTTATATATGCATCCACATTTCCTAAATTTAATGTTTTTACAGATACAATCATTTTTATATTGCTAGAATCTAATTTTTTCCCTTTTCCTCTTTCATCTTTAACTATAAGCTTACATTCGTATTCATCTTGCTTCACTTTTAAAGGTATATTCATGTAATAATAATTATTGCTTACTGAATTAAACACCTTTACTTCTGCTGCATTACCTTTAATAAACTCCATAACCTTATTAAAGGCTTCACCTTCATCATCTCCATATTTAGAAGATAGTATAACCTCTTTAATTATATCTTTAATGTCTAAAGCTTTTTCTTTAATACCTTCTTTTATCATCTCTGGAATAGCTTTATTTACATTACTAACTAACTCTTTTGCTTGTACCAGTTCGTCATTTTTTAAACCTGATGAACTACTTATCTCATTTCCCTTATCATTTGACGAAGTAGGTACTTGTTTTTTTAATAAATCTATAAAATCTTTTATCTCTCTTGTTGTATTAAATGGCATGTTCGTTGATTTTAAATCTTGTTTATTAAACTCTTCTGGAGTTTGATTTTTTATTAATTCTACAAATGCTTCTATATCCTTATCCGTTATAGGTTTTTTGCTTACATTATTCTCCTTAAGATAATTTATAATTGTGTCTCTTAAAGTTTTATCTGTAAAACCTTCTTTTATTAACTGTTGATTCAACTTCTGTATATCACTACCTAATTCTTTTTCCTGTAAGAAGTCATTGTTTTTTAAAATTGATGATTTACTCCCATCATCTTCCCCATAATTTTCTGATATACTCACTTGCTTTCCTAAAAAATCTATCAACGCCTTTATCTCTTTTGTTGTATTAAATGGAATGTTCGTTGATTTTAAATCTTGTTTATTAAACTCTTCTGGAGTTTGATTTTTTATTAATTCTACAAATGCTTCTATATCCTTATCCGTTATAGGTTTTTTGCTTACATTATTCTCCTTAAGATAATTTATAATTGTGTCTCTTAAAGTTTTATTTGTAAAACCTTCTTTTATTAACTGTTGATTCAACTTCTGTATATCACTACCTAATTCTTTTTCCTGTAAGAAGTCATTGTTTTTTAAAATTGATGATTTATTCCCATCATCTTCCCCATAATTTTCTGATATACTCACTTGCTTTCCTAATAAATCTATCAACGCTTTTATATCTTTTGTTGTATTAAATGGTATGTTCTTTGATTTTAAATCCTGTTTATTAAACTCTTCTGAAGTTTGATTTCTTATTAATTCTACAAATGTTTCTATATCCTTATCCGTTATTAGTTCTGTGTTTATATTGTTATCTTTAAGATATTTTATAACACTATCTTTGCTTACTATTATATCCTTACCACTAACCTTATTATCTATGTTTAAGTCAACTGATTTATTATTATTAATTTCCTCAAAATCTCCTGATAATTTTCTTAACATATCTAAAACACTTATTTTTTTCTCTTTATTTGAATTTACGTAGGCTTCTTTGGGTGATATATTCTTTAATTCCTTATTAATAGAATCTTCTGTATTTTTTACATTTAATTTTACAATCTCATCGCTATCAATATTTTTTTCTATACTACTTCCTTCTACAGGAGCTTTCAAAATAATTTTTTCTATAGACTCCTCACCTTTAAATATCCTATTAAACGCCTTTATGTTTGATTCGGTTAAATCTATATCATTTTCTATAAAAGTTAAAATATCCTCTGCTTTCATAGTTTTAAATTCTTTAAAAAAACTTTGTAGTTTTTCCCTAATATTTTTAGATTCCTCTGAGTCAATAGGGATATTTTTACTTGAAATATAATTATTTATAAAATTATCTACTTCTTTTTCATCAACTTTTATTTTTTCGTTGAAATTAAATATAGACGAATACTTTGATATATTCTCTTTAGTTAGTGGTATATTAAATTTTACTAACTGCTTTAAAGTTTCAATTTCTTCTTTCGCTAAACCTTGAGATTTAATTAATGCATTGAGTGGATTGTTCTCCTCACTAGTTGCTTTATCTTCTTGCCTAACTAATTTTAATTTTAATTTCCCATCTTGAAACCCTAGTACCTGAAACTTTAGTAGTCCTTCTAATTGTTCTGGTGTTAAATTTTCATCGACTTGCGCCATGAATTGCCAGCCATCAAGAAGCTTTATTGTAAACTCTCCTTTATTTTGGCTAATTCGCATTACTCTGCCTGCAAATTTTTCACCTACTTCAAATGTTAACTTAGATGATAATTTTTTTGAACCTACATTATATACTGAATTTATATTCCAAATACCAGGCATCTTAGCTCCACTCCCATACAAAATACTATATATTATTATCGTATCTTATTATACAAAACTAAAAGCAATAAGTTAAAAAATCTTATTGCTTTCAATTTTTATTCTACAACTATTCTATTATAGTTTTTCTTTCCTCTTTTAATAAGTGCTGAACCATCTTGAAAATCGTTAATAGTAAGCTCTCTCTTTATATCAACTACTTTCTCTCCATTAACTGAAAGTCCACCTTGCTGTATTAATCTCCTAGCTTCTGCCTTTGATGGAACAATTTTAGATTCTGCTAATACATCCAATATGCTTTTCCCTATACTATCTTCTGAAATAGTAGTTGTAGGTACATTATCCATATTAACGCCTGAACCAAATAAGGCTTCTGATGCTTCTTTAGCTTTATTAGCTTCTTCTTCCCCATGAACTAATTTAGTAATCTCAAAAGCTAAAACTTTTTTAGCTTCATTAATTTCTGCACCCTCTAAGCTACTTAACCTTCTTACTTCATCCATAGGCACAAATGTCAATAAGGATAAACATTTCTGAACATCTGAGTCTCCAACGTTTCTCCAATATTGATAAAACTCATAAGGAGAAGTTTTTTCTGGATCTAACCACAATGCTCCATTTACTGTTTTACCCATTTTTTGACCTTCACTATTAGTAAGTAGTGTGCAAGTCATTGCAAAAGAATCTTTACTTGCTTTTCTTCTTATTAATTCAACACCAGCTATCATGTTGGACCATTGGTCATCTCCACCAAGCTGCATTTTACATCCATATTCCTTATTTAATACATAAAAATCATATCCTTGCATTAACATATAGTTAAATTCTAAAAAGGATAATCCTTTTTCAAGTCTTTGTTTAAAGCATTCTGCTGTAAGCATTCTATTAACAGAAAAATGCATTCCTACTTCTCTTAAAAAATCTACATAGTTTAAATTTAATAACCAATCTGCATTATTTACAATTAGAGCCTTGCCATCTTCAAAATCAATGAACTTTTCCATTTGCTTCTTTATTGATGAAACATTAGACTCTATTTGTTCTTTTGTAAGCATTTGTCTCATATCTGTTTTTCCACTAGGATCTCCAACCATTGCAGTTCCTCCTCCTAGAAGAGCTATAGGTCTATGTCCTGCTTTTTGCATATGTGCCATAAACATCATTGCGATAAAGTGCCCTACATGTAGTGAATCTGCTGTTGGATCAAATCCTATGTAAAATGTAATCTTTTCTTTTTCTAATAATTCTCTTGTTTCAGCTTCATGAGTAAATTGTTTTATATACCCACGTTCCATTAATTCATCCAAAACTGTTTCCATACTATTCCTCCTAGAACTCATACAAAGATAATATTAGTATATAAATAATTCATTTATTAATCAACATATACTTAAAATTAAAAGCCCCATTGGGGCTTTATATATCAAGGTAATTGTTTTCAATTTTAGTTGTAATTATAGTTATACTGTTTTATAAACTCAGGTAAATCTTCGCAATCATGATTAAGATTTATAAAAAACTTAACTTCATACCTCCTACTTAATTCATTAATTTTCTCAAATAAAGAATTAGCGCTACATAGGTCCTTTCCTCTTACAATATTAGATAACTCATCAATATAGATATATTCTATATCATAATTTTCAGATATAAGCCCACATAAGAAGCCATAAAAACTTTCATAATCTTTTAACTTAAAATCATCTGTTGAAATAAATCGTATATTTCGATTTAAAACTAGCATAGCTCTATTGTCATCATCGATATAAACTGATTCTCCTCTTGCAAATTGAACATTGTCGTTAGCCAAATCTATAAGCTTTTTGGTTTTTCCTGATCCTCGTTGTCCACAAAATACATGAATCATTGGTACCACCCCTTATATATTTAATAAAAAATAGAAATTTCTATTTTTTTATTATTCAAACACAGATGTTCCTGGAAAAATGACCTTAAAGGTTCCTTCAGCCTTTGAATTAATAATTTTTACTTTCCCTTTTCCAATAAAAGAATTTCTCATTAAATAAAAGCCCCTTCTGGTCTGCAAAAATCTCTTTTTATCATCTAAAGTAATTAATTTCTCATAAAGCCATGAATTTCTACTTAAATCATTTGGTATTTGACTAGATTCTTTGGAATAAATCAAATTTCCTGGACTAATTACACTTATTGACTTTCTGCTAATAATTATCTCTATATCTCTATTTGTATGCGTATAATCTCTATACAATACCGCATTTTTCAATGCTTCAATTACAGCTTCTTTAGGATAATTATTAGGTAATTCTTCAGATAATACTTTTTCGCATTTGTCTATTATATCTAATAATTTGCCCTGAACTATTACTATATTATTTTTATTGTTTAATTTTATTCTAACCATATTATGGGGAATATACAAGTTGTTAAAATTAGAAAATACCAATAAACCACCAAAAGTACAGCAATATTTTCCTAAATCTCTATCTTTATATATTATAGATGCACTTTCCAATAAAAATTCTCTGTTATCACTATTTAAAATTATCCCCTTGCTCTTAAAATACTTTTCTATAGTATCATTATCTAAAATTTCCTGACTACTTCTTATAACTGGATAAGATTCTAAAATAAGATTTAAATTTTCTTGAAATGCTGAAAGTAACTCTTGTTTTCTCATTACATCAGTAGTTGATCCTCTTCTTATATAAAAAGCACCATTTTCTCTTATTTGATAAGGCTTTTGATGCCCATCATAAATAGTTATTACAGATACTTCTTTTCCATCTATATAAATATCATCAACTTTAATCGGTATAGGTGGTTCACATCTTGTTGATATGATTTGTTGTATTTGCTCTTCAGTAAAAGAGTATTGCTTTTCATATCCTGTTATCTGTTTACTTTTATCTTCAATACCAACTATAAGATAACCTCTTCCCCCTCTTGAATTAGCTATAGCACATATATCCTTTGCTAGTTCTTTCTTACCATACTCAGAATTTATATCTATTTTCTGTTTATAATCTAATTTTATTCCTTCATCTCTTTTTATTAAAGTAAGTAGTTTCTTTCTATCCATAACTATGCCCCTTACTAGCTCCTTATATACATTATATTATATAATAATCAAATAAGTATAAAAAATATAGTCATTTCCAAAATATAAATTTGTTATATTTTAAAAATGACTTATATCTATCTTTAATATGTATTTTTTATTTTAGTAGCCCCTTCAATATCCACTTTTATGTTTAATATTAAATCTGTTATTCCTATAGTATCTTCCAAAACCAAATTAGGATATTTTCGCTCTAGCAATCTATCTATTTCAAATATATCTACACCTTCATTCTTGTATTTATTGAAAACATCATTAAGAAATTGTTTCATATTATTAATCTCGTTTCTTTTCAAAATCTCTATTACAGTATCATCTATAACTAATCTATGCTGAGATTCTGCAATAGTAACTGTTAAATAGACAGTTTTGTATAAATTAATCCTTTCCCCATCATATTCTAAGTCTGTTTTGGTTTTACTTTTGAGGATTTCTAAAGTTATAAACTCATTAGGTGCTTGAGGATTTTTTATTTCCAAAGTTCCTGTTCTTACTTTATCATTTAGAAAATTATAACTTAAAGTATCTTCAACCTCTAAATTTTTAACTAAAGTATCATTTTTTAATATTCCCCCACCAAATAACTCTAGATTACTTTTTCCTAACTCCTCTTTAAACTTTAAACCTCCCATCAACGCTATTCCATTACCAGCCAATCTTTCAGTTAGATAATCATTTGTATTTTCAGCTATAACCCTAGGCGTAGCTTTGGTTTTTAAAGTTAACTCATCTAAAAATAGGCCTAAATATTCATCCTTATTTTGCCCATAACTCAATAATGAATCCACTGTTCCGTAATATATAAACATATAAGGTTTTACTAAAAACTCCTGGTCTCTATTAATTAAGTCTATATGTTTTTTTATCCCTTTCGTGACTGCATTTTCTGTAAATATAAGTGCTCTATTTTGAGAAAAATTTATCTTATAGGCTGAGGTTCTGTTGACATCCCTAATTGCTTCAAGATAAGTCTTACCTCTTCCTACATATATCATCTTTTGCCCTTTATCTGAACTTTCATTAGTACTTCTATATGGATTTATACATTCTAAGTATATTAAAACATTATCATCTTCATCTATATCCATTATTGAAGCAGTTACAAATGTAACTTTATTAATATCTTGATAATTATAGCAGCCTGTAAATGAGAAGGCTGTAGTAATAATTATTATTAATCCAGCCGCATATTTTATTAGTTTCATGCCTACTCCTCCTCATCCTTTATTACATCTTTAGATATATCTTCTAAATTACCTCTTAATATAACATCTCTAAATCCATACCTTCTTATGCTTCCTAATGGAAACAAGAAAGAATATCCGCAGCTCTGTAGTGAAGCTAAGTGGCTAGTTAATATCATAGATCCTATAATAAATCCAGGTATTCCAAATAAAGAGGCTACTATTACTAATATAATTGACCATAAAGATATTGCTCCATAGGTTTTTGGGATTAAGAAATATGATAAAGTACTTATAGCAACAACTAAAATTGTTACTCTAGAAGCTAACCCAGCGCCTACGGCAGCTTCTCCTAATATCAGGGCTGATACAATACTCATAGCACTTCCTATTGGTTGAGGCAATCTAAGTCCTGCCTCCTTTATAAGTTGAAAGAATAACATCATTAAAATAACTTCAATAAAAGTTGGAAATGGTACTCCGGCTCTTGCAACAGCCATTCTAAATATAAACATAGTCGGTATCATTCCAAAGTGATAAGTTATAAACGCTACATATAAGGCAGGTAAAAACATAGCTATAAAAAATGCTGACCACCTTAATATTCGTGTAAAATTAGCAAAGTATCTATTTAAATAATAATCATCTGGCGTTTGAAAATTTTCTACAAAAAAATACGGCACAGTTACTACAAAAGGAGTCCCATCTACTATTATTGCTACTCTACCTTCCATTATCTTTGCGGAAATCTCATCTGGCTTTTCTGTGTATCCTATGGTATCAAACAAACTTCTGTTTTCAGTTAATGTGTTTTCTATATAATTTGTATCTAGCAAGAAGTTATAGTTGGATTCTTTTATTTTATCTTTAACTTTCTGTACCAAATTATCTGGAGCGACCCCCTTCAAATATGCTATACATACTGATGTATTAGATTCTTTTCCTAATATAAGAGGTTCAAGTTTTAAATTTGCATTTTTAACTCTTCTTCTTATTAATGCAACATTATCTACAAAAGCCTCACTAAAGCCTTCCCTAGGCCCTTTAACAACTGCTTCTGTAAGAGGTACTCCTATTCCTCTTCTAACATACCCCTTCGTTTCACAATAAATCATAGACTGATTATTATCAAAAACAATAACCACATCTCCCATTAATATATGCATTTGTGCATCTTCAATATCTTTTACTGTTCCAGCTAAATTCATTCTAATAACTTGTTTTAAAATATCATCAGTATTTTTAACTTGATAATTTTTATAAGTTAGCGGAGTAACTATATACTCACTTATGAATGCACTAGAACATAAAACATCAATAAATACTAATGTAGCCTTTCCTAACGGGGTATCTATTTCCCTATACTTAACATCAAAGGCATTTTCAAACATCTTCTTTAACTGATCTAAGTAATTATTCATAAACATCACCATTCCTTATTATTTTTCCTTTCTAGGTTTAATATTCCCAAATTTGCAAATACTATTTTTAAAAGTTATTAATTAAGAGGTGAATATTTTGAAAAAATACACAAGTAAGCACCATATATTTTTAATTTTGTGCGTTACATTAATATCTATAAAGACATATCCAATACTATTTTTATCATTAGGGGGAAGAGATAGTTGGTTATTAGTTCTTTTTTCATCCCTAATTATTGGTGTTTTAGGTTACTATATAATTAATGTATTTATAAAATTCAATATTTCAAGTATGAATGATTTCTTTGAATCTTCCTACGGAAAATATTTAGGAAAAATACTTTTGTTTTGCTTTTCGGTTTTATTAATGTTTAATGCTATTGAAAGTGTGTCTATATTATCAACTTCAATACATAACACTGTATTCATTGAAACGCCTACTTGGTTTGCCTTACTATTTTTTATATCAGCGTCTGCTTATATGCTTTGTATGGGATTCTCATCCATCCTTAGGCTTTCATTAATATCTATTGCTACTATGTTTTTGTGTATGTTAATATTAGCATTTTTATTTATACCCTATATTAAAATTAACTATGTTACTCCTGTATTCGGTAATCCATTGAATTTTAATTCATTACTTTCGGTAATATACATATTAGGTTATTTCTCTTCTTTTGGCGTAACCTTGCCTTATATAAAAAAAATTGAAGAAAAAGATGAATTAAAAAAGTATTATATTCCTACTATGATTGTAGTATCAGTAATTTCAACTTATTCAGTTCTTAGTATTTTAGGCTTTTTCAATCATTTTAGAGGGGCTAATATATTTTTCCCTGAGTTTACTCAAGCTCAAAGAGTCGAGTATGGAAAGTTCTTTGAGAGTGGTGAATTTTTTGTTCTTTTACAAAATGTATTGGGCTTTATAATAAAATATTTACTTAGTATATTTGCTATTTACATTATCTATAAGGACAAAATTAAAAATTCTAATAAATTTTTTATAACAATATCTATAATTAACTATATTATTAGTTATTACCTATGTAAAAATATCTTTACGTTAAGTTTATTCTTAGAGTTTTATACATTAATAAATATATTATTTATGTTAATAATTCCAGTTATAGCTTCATTTTTGTATAGTATTAGAAAAAAACTTAAATAATCCTGTACATTAATTTAGGATTTATTAGACATACTATTAATATATCCTATTTAAATGGAGGTGATATAATGGGATTCTTAAAATGGCTTGGAGGTATAGTTGTTTTCTTTTGGCTATTAGGTCTTCTATTTAAAGTAGGTGGCTATGCAATAAATGTTTTACTAGTTATTGCTGCTATAGTCTTTATAATAGATGCTCTTGTTGGAAGAAGAAAGAACTATTGAGTTGGTTGACATTATTCCTATTAATAACATATAATTATAATATAAAATCATATTATAACCTGTGAAAAGAAGTAGTAAACTTAACAGTTACATTTAAGAGAGCTGTTTATGGTGGGATGCAGTATGTATACTTAAGTTGAATGGATCTTTGAGGTTTTTAACTGAAACTTTTAGTAGGTTAAAACGTTTGTCTAACGTTATATAGGCAGGATATGAATGTATCTTCAAAGAAGAGATTACTACTCTTGAATTTAGGTGGCACCGCGTAAATAACGCCCTATGGACTTTTCCATAGGGCTTTTTTTATATTTTAAAATTGTATATTTTTTATTAAACACACATGGAAGGAGAACCAACTTATGGATGAAAGAAAAAAAGTTATTTTTAGTGGAATTCAACCCTCTGGAAATTTAACTATAGGAAACTATTTAGGAGCTTTAAAAAATTGGGTCAAGTTACAGGATGAATATGACTGTTATTTTTGCGTAGTTGATTTACACGCTATTACAGTTCGCCAAACACCTGCTGATTTAAGAAAAAGAACTTTAGAAGTATTAGCTATATATATAGGTGCAGGAATTGATCCAGAAAAAAATACTCTGTTTATTCAATCCCATGTTCCAGCTCACAGTGAATGTTCTTGGTTACTTGGCTGCAATACCTATATGGGGGAGCTTGGCAGAATGACTCAATATAAAGATAAATCACAAAAATTTGGCGATTCAATAGGTTCTGCACTATTTAATTATCCTGTATTAATGGCTTCTGATATATTACTTTATAACACTGATTTGGTACCAGTTGGAAAAGATCAAAAACAGCATTTAGAACTAACTAGGGACATAGCAAATAGATTTAATAATACCTACAGTGAAACCTTTAAAATACCTGAGCCTTATATACCTAAAGCAGGTGCTAAAATTATGAGTTTACAAGAACCTGAAAAGAAAATGTCTAAATCTGATGAGAATCCTAACTCATATATATTAATAATGGATCCTCCTGATGTAATAAGAAAGAAAGTTAGTAGGGCGGTTACAGATACAGTTGGTAAAATAAATTATTCTGATGAACAACCTGGAATAAAGAATCTTATAAATATTTTAAGTTCAATTAAAGGAATTGCTCCAGAAGAAATAGCTGCTGATTATTCTGATAAAGGATATGCTCAATTAAAAAGTGATGTTGCAGAAACTATAATTGATGAATTATCTCCACTACAAGAAAAAATCAAAAATCTTTTAGCAGACAAAAATTATTTGGAAAGCATATATAAAACAGGAGCAGAAAAAGCAAATTATACCGCTAATAAAGTCCTAAGAAAAGTTCAAAAGAAAATAGGCCTTATTCCTAGATAAAAATATATAGTTGGAAGTTAATAATTAATAGTGCATAGTTAAGGAAGAAATTCAGCTTTGCTGAATTTCAACCACAACTTTTAACTACTCTCTATTAACTCTTAACTATTTTACAGTTTCCCATGGTTTAGTTTTTAAATACTCTGAAAATGCATCCCTCAAATCATCTTTTCTAAGGGCATACTCTACCGTAGCTTGTAAAAATCCAAGTTTATCTCCAACATCATATCGTCTTCCTTCAAAATCATATGCATACATAGCCTCTTGAGATACAAGTTCTTTTAATGCATCCGTAAGCTGAATTTCTCCACCTTTTCCAGGTTTAGTTTTCTCTAGTATATTAAATATCTGTGGTGTTATTATATATCTTCCAAGAATAGCCACATTGCTAGGAGCTTCATCTCTAGAAGGTTTTTCTACTAAATCTTTTACTTTATAAACCCTATCTTCAATATGGATACCATCTACTATCCCATACTTATTTACATCCTCTTCAGGAACCGTTTGCACCCCAAGTATTGTTGTTTTGTATTCATTAAAGCACTCTATTAACTGACCTAAACATGGATTGCCGCTATGTACTACATCATCTCCTAGAAGTACTGCGAATGGTTCATTTCCAACAAAAGTTTTAGCGCAAAGAATTGCGTGCCCTAATCCTTTTGGTTCTTTTTGTCTTATATAATGAATATCTACCATTCCCGATATATCTCTTACTAGATCCAGTAAATCTTGTTTTCCTGACTTTTCTAGCTCCATTTCAAGTTCTATAGATTTATCAAAATGGTCCTCGATAGATTTTTTGTTTCTACCTGTTATTATTAATATTTCTTCTATTCCTGATGCTATTGCCTCTTCTATTATATACTGCATGGTTGGTTTATCAACTATCGGTAACATCTCTTTAGGTAAAGCCTTTGTTGCAGGTAAAAATCTTGTTCCAAGTCCTGCAGCTGGAATTATAGCCTTTTTAACTTTCATACTAATTCTCCTCTCATAAATTAAATATCTCAATAAAATATCTCAATAAAATATTACCATATAATTTTATTGAAAGTCTATATTTTACAATGTATCTATTTATTGAAATAATTTTGTAATTTACACTAAGATACGATTGTGTTAAAATACAAATCATGGGAAGGAGTGTATTATTGTGGAGGATAGAAAAAGAAGAAGTAAAGGCCCTAATAAAAAGAAGAAGAAAAATAAAAAGAAATGGATTATATTATCTCTTCTGTTAGTGGTTTTAATAATTGCAGGTATAGGAATAGGCTATACGGCATCTTTATTAGGTAAAGTAGATAATGTAGAAATTGATGAAGAACAGTTAGATATTTCTAAAGAAGTTGAAGAGAAATATAAAGATACAAATATTACAAACATACTTTTATTAGGTATAGATTCAGAAGATGGTGAAACAGGTCGTTCAGATTCTATAATGATTCTTTCTGTAGATAATGTTCATAACAAGTTAAAACTTTCATCTATAATGAGAGACTCATATGTTGATATTAAAGGTCATGGTAAAGATAAAATAAATCATGCATATGCTTTTGGTGGACCTGAATTATCTATAAGTACTGTTAATACAAATTTTGATTTAAATATTAAAGATTTTGCCACTGTTAATTTTGATAGTTTACCAAAAGTAGTTGATCAATTAGGTGGTATAGATCTAGATATAACTTCTGGTGATTTAAAATACATAAATAGTTATATAGGCAGTCTTAATGCAGAAAAGAAAACAAATGCTGCTAATATAACTAGCACTGGTCCCCAACATGTTAATGGTATTCAAGCTTTAGCATATGCTAGAATAAGATATGATGGCGGAGATCAAGAAAGAACTCATAGACACAGAATAATTTTTGAAGCTTTATTTAACACTATAAAATCAACTAGTAAAACTCAGTATCCAGCAATATTAAATGAATTATTACCATTAGTAAAAACCAGTTTAAATAGTGGTGATATTCTTAAATTAGCTACTTCATCAGTATCTTTATCTGGTGGACTTGTTCAAGATAGATTCCCTAGAGATGATAATGGTGCTGGTCAAATGATTAATGGAGTGTATTATCAAACCTTTGATAAGGCAAAAACTGTTGAACAAATGCATCAATTTATATTTGAAAGTTAATTTTAAAGACCTTTTGCAATAGTGCAAAAGGTCTTTTTTTTAAACATTCAGTATAAATTTTTCTATAACTTCTGCTACTCCATCATCGTTATTTGATGAAGTTATATATTGAGAAATATTTTTAATATCCTCAATAGCGTTTTCCATAGCTACTCCTAGCCCTGCATATTCTACCATATGCCTATCATTATCTGCATCTCCTATGCAAATAATCTCTTCTTTTTTAATATTCAAGTAATTAGCTAAGGCCTCCATACCAGTTCCCTTATTACTATTAATATTTAAAAATTCTAAGAAATATGGAGTGCTTCTTACTATTGTATATTTATCATATAAATCCTTAGGAAGATTATCTGCTGCCTTTGATAATATTTCTGGTTCATCAATAAACATTATTTTAACTATTTCATCATTTTTGTCTACTAAGTTAAAATCCATCTCATTAATCCTAATACCGTTAATCTCAGCCTCCACCTCAGTATATGTACTAGTCTTAGGTGTAATTAAACCATGAGTTCTAGAAAAAGCATGAATATTTACTCCTAGTTTTTTACTAATTTTATATAAATCATGTATATCTTTTCCTGATAATATATCACTGCTTATTACTTCTTTAGTTTCAGTATTTAATACTAGTGATCCATTATAACTTAGAACATAATCTCCCTTTGATATTAAATCTAACTCTTCAAGGTATCTGTTTATTCCTTCTATAGGTCTACCTGATGCTAAAACTATTTTTACACCTTTAGCTTTTGCAGCTTTTATAGCTTCTCTTGTTCTATCAGATACAGATTTATCTTCTCTTAAAAGAGTACCATCCATATCTATGGCTACCAATTTATACATATAACTTACTCCCCCTAATTTTTCATCTAAAGTTATTTTAAACTATAACTGTATCTTTACCAACCTTTTAATAAAAATTAATAAAAAATTGTTCCAAGTTAATGTTTTCATCCTTAAGGTTTAATTTATAAACATTATTAAGAAGCTCCTTATCAAGTATCTCATTTGGATTACATTCTTTTTCAATTTCCCCTTTATTAAATACTATAATTTTGTCTGAATACTTTATAGCTAAATTTATATCATGATTAACCATTATTATAGTTTTATTAAGTCTCTTATTTATTTCTTTAAGCATTCTCATCATATTAATCTGATGATTTATATCCAAGTGGGCTAGAGGTTCATCTAATATTATGCATTCTGCATCTTGACATAAGGCCCTTGCTAGAATCACTCTACCTCTTTCTCCCCCACTTATATCTTTAATGCTTATATCCTTTAAAAAATATGTATCGGTAACTTTCATAGTTTCTTCAATTTTTTCAATATCTCTATTGTTCAATTTAAACAAACTATTTTGTGCATAATTTCTTCCCATCATAACAACATCAAAGCAACTAAAGTCAATTTCATAAGAAATTATCTGAGGAACATAACTTATTTTTCCCGCAAAATCCTTTGCCCTATATTCACTTAAACTTTTTCCATCTAAATATATACTATTTTTAGAACCGATTCCTTTAACTAAATGTTTAATAAATGTAGTTTTTCCGCTCCCATTTGGCCCAATAATAGAATAAAATTTGCCAGATTGAAAGTCTACATTTATGTTTTTCAATATCTTTTTTTCCCTAACTTCATAGTTCAAATTCTTTATCTCTAAGAAACTCATCATGATCCTCTTTTCTTTTTCCAGAGCAGATAGATAAAATATGGTGCTCCAAGCAAAGCAGTAACTGCTCCTACTGGAAGTTCACCAGGAGCTACTATAACTCTAGAAATTGTATCACAAACAACTAAAAATAAGGCTCCTAATATAAATGAAAATGGTATTAGCTCCCTATGATTACTTCCAACAATCATTCTAGCTATATGTGGAATTATAAGTCCTACAAACCCTATTATCCCCGTTACAGAAACTAAAGCCGCTACAATAAGCGAAGATATTATAATTAATTCTTTTTTCACTTTCTCAACTTCTACACCTAAACTGTAGGCATCTTCTTCTCCCATTGACAGTATATTTAAATCCTTATGTCTTCTATATATAAAAAGGCTTCCTAACACTACTATTGGTACTATTAATAAGACTTGTTTATAGCTTGAAGTATTTAAACTTCCTAATGTCCAATATATTATTTTATCCATAGCCTCTTTGTTAAGAATCATAATTAATGATATTAATGAATTACATAAAAAACTTATGGCTATACCAGATAACAATAGTATTTCTATGGGTATCTTATTTCCTACCCTAGCTACATTGTAAACTAACATTAAAGTCACTATAGCTCCTCCAAAAGCTAGTAAAGTTATTAATATATAATTATTTTTTTCTAAATTAAATATTAAACCTATAGTTGCTCCTAGTGCTGCTCCAGATGAAACCCCTAAAACAAATGGATCTCCCATAGGATTTTTAAATAATCCTTGAAATGTTACACCACTAATAGCGAGCCCAGCTCCAGTAAATAGTGCCATAAGAACTCTAGGAGTTCTTATATTCATAATGATTTTTTCACTCATATTTCCTTGAGAAACCTTAGTAAAATAACTAATTATAATCTTAATAGCTTCAAGAGAAGAAATACTCGCAGAACCTACAGTCAAAGATCCCAGTGCTATGATAAATGTGAAAATTACTAAACCTATAAATAATCTTTTCTTTTTCAAAACTAATACCTTTCTACTTAAAAGCTTCTGGATGAATTATCTTTGCTAAAGCTTCTAAGCCCTCTGCCTGTCTTGGCCCTTGTCTTGATAACATATTGTCATCTATCTCATATACCTTGCCTTCTTTTACTGCCTTTAAATCCTTATACCCTTCTCCAGTTGTAAAACCTGACTTAGAATCATATTTATCTGATAAAACTACAATATCAGGATTTTTCTCCATTAAAACCTCTTTAGAATAATTCCATCCATCTATCTCTTTAGCTATATTCTCTCCACCAGCTCTATCAATTATTTGACCTATAAAAGTATTTCCTCCAGCTGTAAAATCTGTCTTTCCAAAACCTACTACATAATAAACAGATGGTTTCTTTAAATCCTTAACTTTGTTCTCAACTTCTTCAACCTTCTTTTTCATTTCATCTATAATTTTAGTGCCTTCTTCTTGTTTTCCAAGCACTAATGCTATATCTTGAATGTTTTTATAAGCACCATCAAAAGAATCTTCTCCATAAAGTACTGCTACCTTTATTCCTAAAGCTTCTATCTTATCAACTAACTCTTTACTAAAATGCGCGCTCGCTATAACTAAATCTGGATTAAGTTCTGCTATTTTCTCTATATTAGGTTCAGTTATCGGTCCAACAG
This sequence comes from Clostridium sp. YIM B02506, assembly GCF_022324845.1. Taxonomy (NCBI): domain Bacteria; kingdom Bacillati; phylum Bacillota; class Clostridia; order Eubacteriales; family Clostridiaceae; genus Clostridium; species Clostridium sp. YIM B02506. The sequence goes on along the minus strand of NZ_JAKGTG010000009.1, from coordinate 52,534 downwards.
ATTCTATTTTTGTCGCTTCCTCTGGATAATCACAATAATCTGATCTACCAACTAAAAAATTCTGTGAATTTAATGCATAAATAGTTTCTGTAGCTCCAGGTGATAATGAAACCAGCCTTTCTGGTGCCTTCTCTAAGGAAATTTCTCTATTATAAGAATCCACTATTTTAATAGCCTCATATTTTTTTATTTCTTGAGTTTTAGTACATCCTATTAATAAAATTATAGTCATAATACTTATTAGTACTGCTAGTATTTTTTTATTAATCTTCATTTGTTCTTCCTCCAATCATTTTAGTTTATAATCTTTTTCTCAACTACCAACTTTTAAATATTTATAAGAACTAAAACATAAATTCCAATGAAAATAACAGTTGATACGTAAAGTAGCTTAATAGATTTTATTATATGCACACCTTTAAGTTCTTCAACGTCTTCTCCTATATAAGGTTTCTCTACAATTTTGCCAAAATAACTTGTAGGTCCTCCTAGTCTTATATTCAATGCCCCTGCCCCTGCTGACTCTGGATGAGCTGAATTAGGGCTTTTATGATTTTTTCTGTCTCTAAAGAAAATCTTAAATGAAGATTTATAGTCATATCTAAGAATAAATGAAGCCATTATTATTAATATTCCAGTTATTCTAGCTGGAATAAAATTAAATACATCATCTACTTTTGCAGAGAAAAAACCAAAATCCTCATATTTCTCATTTCTATAACCTACCATAGAGTCTAGAGTATTTACAGCCTTATATGCCATAGCTAAAGGTGCTCCTCCTATAAACGCATAAAATAAAGGAGCAATTACTCCATCTGAAATATTCTCTAGTACAGTTTCAATAGCGGCCTTACAGATTTGTTTTTCACTAAGTTCTTTAGTATCTCTTGAAACCAAATAACTTACTCTCTCTCTTGCTCCTTCTATATCTCCTCTGCTTAAAGGCAAATAAACCTTATATCCTTCTTCACTTAAACATCTTGGTGCAATAGTAGTCCAAAGTATAATCACATTTACTATTAAGTAAGCCACATAATTTAATTCTTTTAATAGCTTTAAAACTATGAAAGTCAACATAAAAAATATAGCTATCGTACTGAGGTTAAGGAGTGGTCCATAAAAATATCTCAGTTTATTTTCAGCAGGAGTTTTCTTTCTTACTAATTTTTCAAATCGCCTAATATACTTTCCAATAAATTTTACAGGATGAGGAAATTTATAAGGATCTCCTAATAAACAATCTAATAAAAAAGCTAATACTACTGGCATTTTGTTCCCTCATCTAAAATACTATGTATCTTTTTCATATCAAGATTTTCTCTAACAATGCAAGCTAAATTAGCATACTGTTCATTTTTATATTTTCTATAATTGAAACTCTCTTTTTCCTCAGCTATATTAAAGTATTTTCTTACTTTATTTAAATATCTTAAGGTAAATTCTTCGTTATCAAATATACCATGAAAATAAGTACCTATAACTTTTAAATCTTTTGATAGTGCTCCATCTACTTCACCATTGCTTAATTTAATAAAAGCTTGTTCTGTGGTTTGGCTTTTTCCCATATGTATCTCATAACCTTCCACTTCTGAGTCAAACATATTTTCAACGCCTTTAGATATGACTGTATTTTTATCCTTATAAAATTCTGTTTCTATATTTAGAAGAGCTAATCCCTCTTCTTTTTCTAATGAAGTTTCATATCTCATAGGATCATAAATCTCGCTACCAAGAATTTGATACCCTCCACATATGCCAAATATAAACTTTCCTTTTTCTCTTTGTTCAATTATTTTTTTGTCCATACCACTATCTTTTAACGCCTTTAAATCAGCTATAGTACTTTTACTTCCTGGAATTACTATAAGATGATATTTTTCTAAATCTTCTTGTAAACTTACAAAAGATAATTCTACATTAGTGCTTAATGCAAGAGAATTAAAATCAGTAAAATTAGACATGTACGGTAACTTAATTACTCCTACTTTCAAGTCCCCTGATTTCTTAAACTTATTAAAATCTGTTACACTATCTTCATCCTCTAAGTCTAATTTGAAATGAGGTATAACTCCTACTACAGGGATACCCGTTAATTCTTCAATTTGTTTTAATCCTGGTTCTAAAAGTTCTATACTTCCTCTAAACTTATTAATTATTATTCCTTTTATAAGTTTTCTTTCATCCTCAGGCAAAAGCATTACTGTTCCATAAATTGAAGCAAATACTCCGCCTTTATCTATATCTCCAACTAGTAATACAGGACTGTCCGCTATTTTAGCCATTCCCATATTTACAAACTCATCAGATAGATTTATCTCAGCTGGACTTCCAGCACCTTCAATTACAACAAGCTCATGCTCCTTTGATATTTCCTCATATACCTTTATTATCTCTTTTTTTAGAATTTTTTTCCTTTCAAAATAATCTACTGCATCTAAATTATCCCAAGGTTTTCCAAGTAAAACAACTTGGGATTTTCTATCTGATGTTGGCTTTAATAAAATGGGGTTCATCTTAGCATTAGGGATTTTATAAGCTCCCTCAGCCTGCATTATCTGAGCTCTTCCTATTTCATCTCCTTCAGGTGTTACACCAGAATTTAGAGACATATTTTGAGCTTTAAAAGGATAAACATCATATCCATCTTCCGCAAAAATTCTACATAAAGCAGTACACAATATACTTTTTCCAACAGTAGAAGCTGTCCCTTGTAGCATTATACTCTTATTCAAACTTAATCCCTGCTTCCTTTTAATCTTTATTTATATATTCTATCTCCACAAAGTCTTTATAATAATTTATTTCGCTATAAGCTCCTTGTTTAGGTTTTATAGAATAAAATCCCTCTATTCCAGATCCTAATAACTTACTTAAAACAGCTCTTATTACACCACCATGAGTTAAAATTAAATAACTGCCATCATCTAAAAAATCTAAAATTTTAGTGGCTCTTTTATAAAAATCTATAAACCTTTCCCCATCTGGAAAATAAAATTCTTTGTAATCTTTAATAAACTCTTCCCATTGCCTAGGAAATACTTTCTCTATCTCCTTATAGCTTAAGCCCTCCCATAGTCCAAAATCTATCTCTTTTAGTTCCTCTTTATATTCAATAAATTCAGGTTTAAAATCTAAGGTTTCTATTATAATATCTAAGGTTTCCTTACATCTTTTTTGAGGAGAACAATAAACTTTAGAAAACTTATACTCCTTAAGTAGATTTCCTAACTTCTTACTTTGGTTTCTTCCATTTTCATTTATACTTACTTCCTTTTTTCCTTCATAAAGTCCTTTAGAATTCCCCTCTGTTTCCCCATGCCTAACCAAAACTATTTTCATATTCTCTCCTAAAATAAACTACTTGTGAATAATAGTAAAATTAAAAGTTCATTTAACTCAATAGATGTACCTAAAATATCCCCAGTAACTCCATCTATTTTTTTCTCTACATAATTTCTAAACAATATAGCTGAAACAAACCCTACTATCAATAAAATAATCCCATGTTCCCTAGCTATTACTAAAGTTAATAAACATCCTATAACAAGAGCAATTAAAAAGCTTTTTTTCTCTAAAACTCCTATAAATAAATCTCCTAAACCTTCCTTTTCTCTAGCGTATCTTCTTTTATACATAAGAAAAGTTACAAAGGTTCTACCAACAATAGGTGCTAAAATTATAGCCACTATTGCGGTATCAAAATGCATATCTTTAATAGCTATAAATCTCCCCAGTATTAGTAGTATAATTCCTACTGCACCAAAAGTTCCTACTCTAGAATCTTTCATAATCTCAAGAATTTTTTCCTTACTTCGTCCTGAAAATATTCCATCTATTGTATCTCCAAATCCATCTATATGTATAGCTCCAGTAACAACTATATGAGTAACTAGAGTAAAAAAACTAGCTATGTTTAGTGAAAATATCTTAGCTGACATATAATAAACTAAAGCTTCTAATCCTCCTACTATTAAGCCTACTAAAGGGAAATAAGCTACCCCTTTTTGAAAGTTTTCTCTCTCAACCTTAAGGTTTATATTTATAGGAATTCTAGTCATGAATTGAAGTATCAAAATAAAGTTTTTCATACTACTCACCTTTTATCTTCATAGGAATACCACTTACAACAAAATAAACTTCTTTAGCTTCTTTAGCTAAATATTGATTCACTCTTCCAGCAATATCTCTAAATTCCCTTCCAAGCTTATACTCTGGAACTAACCCTGCTCCAACTTCATTAGTAATTAAAACTATTTTAGTAGAGTTTTTAAGTGCATACTCTTTAAAGCTTTTTGCCATTAAGCTTATTTCTTTTATGATTTCCTCTTCCTTTTTTCTAAAGTTCATATTCTTAAAATCCTCTTCTTCAAAAGACTCCATTCCATGAAAAAGCAAATTAGTAACCATTATAGTTATACAGTCAACTATTATTCCTGTATATCCAGCTTTAAGCTGTTCCCCTAAATTTTTATAACTTTCTAGGGTATCCCAGTTCTGATTTCTACTTTCTCTATGATTTTTAACTCTTTCAACCATTTCTTCATCTTTTGGAATAGATGTAGCTATATATAAAACCCTATCCGCATCTTTTAATATGGATTCACCAAATGAGGATTTACCACTTCTAGCTCCTCCAGTAACTAATATCATGCTTCTTCCCTCCAATAATGTTCATAGTTTTTTATATCCACATTACCTTCCTCAAAGGTTCCCATTTCATTTATTATAGCAAGAGAATTTTCTATAATATGCATAGCAAATGGGCATCCTGACCCTTCCCCTAATCTCATTGAAAGATTCAATATTGGATTTAATCCTAACTCCTTCATAGTTAGGTTATATCCTAGTTCACTAGATATATGTGAAGGAAACATGTAATCCCTAACCTCATTATCAATTCTATAAGCTAAAAGAGCTGCTACAGCTGATATAAACCCATCTATTACAATAGGCATCTTATATTTTTTAGCCCCTAAATAGAGGCCTACCATTCCTGCTATATCAAACCCTCCAACCTTATGAAGTATCTCTAGTGGATCTTCACCTTTAGGATTATTAACCTCCAGTATTCTATTTATAACTTTCTTTTTATGTGAAAATTCATCATCATGAAGACCTGCTCCCCGTCCTACTGCTTCATCTATTGAACATCCAGTAAGAGCTATTAATACAGAGGATGAAGATGTTGTGTTCCCTATCCCCATCTCTCCAGTGCCTATAATATCATAACCTTCTTCCTTACATTTTCTCACCATATCTATTCCTACATTTATAGCTCTTTCAGCCTCTTCTCTAGTCATAGCTTCTCCCTTGGTCATGTTAGAAGTCCCTTTTCTTATTTTTTTGATTATAAGCCCAGGATAGTTTATGTCCTCTTTTATTCCTATATCTATAACCTTTAAATCACAATTGTTCACCCTTGCTAAAACACCTATACCCGTTATTCCTCTTAAGAAATTTATAGTCTGCATAGCTGTTACAGTCTGAGGAGCAGATGCCACACCTTCTTCACATACCCCATTATCACTTGAAAATATAACAATTCCCTTTTTGTCTATCTTATTATTAACCCGTCCTGTTATACCCGCAAACTTTATAGCTATTTCCTCTAAAGTTCCAAGACTTCCTACAGGTTTTATAAGCCTATCTAATCTTAATTTTGCCTCTTTCATTGCCTCTAAATTTAATCCCATGATTATTCCCCCTATAAAAAATCGCCAAGGCGATTATGAGCCGTCGATTTTTTTTGCGCATCTGCCTTTCCAAACGCATGTGAGGAAAAACTGGCAGGCGCTCAATTCCTTTTTATTCTTTAGAATAGCATAGTTCTCAGTAAATGAATCTGATTAAACGAAAAATGCTTCTACGGCAATAATGTGTAATCTTACTAAAGAATAAAAAATACCAGTGAGAATCCCACTGGTTTAATGTATGAAAATAAATAGTTAAATACTTAACTACTAAAAATCAATATCCCGTGGCATCTTTTCCCTCCCGAAAAATAAACCTTACTTTCTATGGCAGGTCTTCTGGCTTTGATTCTTCCTACTCCCTATCCTTCCCGAAGCTCTCACTTCAGTGGTTCATATAGGTTTCATCCTCAATACAGTAACGGGGGCTGCATGGGCTTTTAACCCATTTCCCTTTTAACCTTTTGAAAAGGCACCATAGAATAACTATTAAATTTTCTTTTATAATATCATATTAACTATAATTCTCGCAACAAATCCAAAAGTATATTATTTAGTTCTCTTGACTTTATTGCAAATCTTACAAAACTATCATTAAGTCCTTTGAAATTAGAGCATTTTCTAATCAGTACTCCCTTTTCTAGCATAATCTCATATAATTTATTTTCATCAATACCCTTTAACTCACATAAAACAAAATTACAGCTTGTTGGTATTACTCTGCTAATTACACTAATATCTTTAAGCTTAGTTAGCATGTAAGGAAGCTCCTCTTTTATCCACTCTTTACTTTTATTTATGTATTCCCTATCCTCATAGGACTTTTCCAATGCTAATTCAGCTAAGGTATTTATATTCCATGGAAGTTGAGAATTTGAAAACTTCTTTAATAGTTCCTTATTGCTGGAAATTCCATATCCAAGCCTAGCACCTGGCATCCCAAAAAACTTAGTAAATGCTCTTACAATAAATAAGCAAGAGTATTTTTCCACTAAGTTAACTAAGGAATTCTCTTCATCACAAAACTCTATAAAAGCTTCATCAACAATTACTTTTTTATTATTCTCTTCGCAATATTCCAGTAATCCCATAAATTCTTTTCTATCTATTAAATTTCCAGTGGGATTATTAGGATTTCCTATTATTATTCCTTCTAAGTCCTCTAGACTTTTTCTTATTGAAGAATAGTTATATTTAAAATCCTCACTTAAAGGCACAAAAGTAATTTTATTATTATATTTCAAAGCAAATTCCTCATACTCCACAAAAGATGGAACTATAATCCCTAAACTTTTAACTGAAGATATAAATAAATCCAAAACTTCCGAAGCACCATTACCTAAAATTATTTCATCCATATCCAAATTAGTCTCATAATATGTTTTTACATAAGTAATAATACTTTCCTTAAGCTTTCTATATTTGTAATCTGGATACCTAACTACTTCTCCATAAATTTCATCTAAAGCGTCTCTAAATTTTCCTGGTACTCCTAATGGATTTATATTAGAGCTAAAATCTAATATTTGTCTTCCTTTTAAAACACCATCTGTGTATATGTCACCACCATGTTTATTAGCCAACCCTGCCATTCCTTTCCCTATTTTTAAGTATAAATTTCTCTATAGTATAAGCAACTCCATCTTCATCATTACTCTTTGTTATAAAATTAGCTACTTTTTTAACCTCTTCTTTCGCATTTCCCATAGCAACTCCAAGTCCTGCATATTCAATCATCTCTAAATCATTAATGCCATCGCCTATTGCTATTATTTCTTCTCTTTTTATTCCTAAAATCTCTCCTAAAACCTCTAACCCTTTAGCTTTACTAGAGCCCTTGTACATAAATTCTAATAAATGATCCAAGCTTCTTACAACTGCATACTTTTCATGTAATTCCCTTGGAACTACTTTGGTTAGTTCTTCTATATATCTTTCATCACCTTTAACTAAAATCTTTACTAATTTTTGATCCTCTATTTTATCCTTTTGAAAATCTTTTTGAAGTATTTCCATATCGGGATATCTATTAATTTGATGCTCATGTTCACTTATATCTTCTGTTAATATTCCATTTAAAGTATGCACCTCTATGACAGTCTCTTTTCTTTTATACTTTTTATAAACTTCTTTAAGATTTTCATCTTTAAGACTCTTCTCATAAACTAAAGAATAGTCTTTTGTATTGTATATTGTACAGCCGTTATTAGCAATTACATACTCTTCTTCGCCCTCTAAGCCTAACTTCTCAATCAGTTCTTTTACTGATTGTATTATTCGCCCCGTGGTTATTACTACTTTTACTCCCAGTTTTGTAGCTACATTTATAGCTCTTTTTGTTTCTTTAGTTAATTCCTTATTGTCATTTAGTAAGGTACCATCAATATCTACAGCTACTAACTTATACATTTAAATCTCACTTCCAAAACAAAATTTTTCAAAAACATAAGCTACTCCATCTTCTTCATTACTTTTAGTTATGAAATCAGCCTTATTTTTGACCTCTTCTCGAGCATTTCCCATAGCAACTCCAAGTCCTGCATACTCTATCATATCTAAATCATTAAGTTCATCCCCAATTGAGATAATTTCTTCTCTCTTTATTCCCAAGTGCTTCCCCAAAACAGCTATTCCAGATGCCTTTGTGGAACCCTTGTACATAAACTCAAACATATGATTTAAAGCCCTAACAACTGTATACTTCTCTATAAGTTCCTCTGGTATGCTAGAGTACATACCTTCTATTACATGAGACTCACCAAATACTAAAAGCTTTAATATCTTATCTTCGTCCTTAACATCCTTCAGGATATCTATTGTTTTTAATTCCATATAGGGCATTCTTTTTTTAGGGAACACAGTTCCAGCATCCTTTTCAACCAATCCACCTTCTGGGACATGAAGTTCTATTTCTGTATTGTACTTTTTCATAAATGGATAAATATATTTTATATCCTTACCAGTTAGAGCTCTTTCATGAATTAAGGAAAAATCCTTAGTATTATATACAGTTGCTCCATTATCTGCTATAGCATACTCATCTTCTCCTATTAAATCCAATTCTTTAAGATAAGTCATTATCCCAAGTATAGGCCTTCCTGTAGTTATAACTACCTTTATCCCCATTTTCATAGCCTTATTTATACATTCTTTATTTCTCTCAGATATTGTTTTATCATTTTTTAATAAAGTTCCGTCTATATCAATTGCAACCAACTTGTACATTTATAACTCTCCTTCCCTTTTAAAATTCAAAGTATCTTTTAATTCAGATTTTAATTGATTTTTTAAATATCTTGCTTTTGGATTTAGAGTCTTAATTGCTAACTCATGTACATTTTCTATTTCACTGAGGAGATTTTTTCTCTCTTCGTCAGATAGAATTCTATTATCTTCAGCATATTTATATACCTCTTTATAGGTTTCAAAATAATATTCTTCATCTTGCAGTAGTTGCGTTCTTATAGTTAAGGCTTCTTTTTCTTCTCCTGATTTTTCATAAGCATAAGCTAGATTCCATTTTAAAATCAAGTTATTTTGACAAGCATTGTTTCCTTGTTCTAAACTATTTTTCATCATTGCTAGATATTTATTATCCTTGGTTATATCATACAGCCCCTTATAAGAATCCCCTTTTGTTTTAAAATTTCTCCAATCATTAAAAGGAGATAATCTTGATATTTTTTCAGCTTCCTCAAATCTACTACTATTATTAAGTTTTGTAGATATCATAATTATACTTTCATTATAGATAGGTATCATTAAGACTAAAATAAAAATTCCTAATCCCAACTTATATGTTAATAAATCTTTCTCGTTTTTTATATCTTTAATGTAATCATATTTATATGTACTTATAAATACTGTTAACACCATTATTGATCCATATACTAAATCAAAATCCAATAATGAGTGTAAGAAAACTATACTAGGAACAAATGCATAATAATTAACTTTCTTCTCTATTTTGATTACTAAATATATTCCATATAAAATAACTAAAACAAATAAAGTTCCTCCTATTAATCCTAAATCAAAAACTGATTGTAATACAGAGTTATGTATGTACTTAATATCATAAAAAGCAGTTTGATACTTGAATTGATTATATTGAAAGCTGTCTACTCCATGTCCTAATAAATTTACTGAATTTATTGAATCTTGAAAAGTAATAATTCTCTCTAAAAATGATGCATTGGTTAAGCTTATATTTCTCAATCTCTCGAAACTATTTTCAGGTACTAAAACCGCTGTAATAATTACCATTATACTTAAAATTGAATAGAGTATCTTTTTGTCTTTAAAACCTTTATACCCACCATACAAATAAAGTAATACAGGCAAAATTATAATTCCTAATAATCCTAACTTCTCACACATTATATATGAAACTATTGCTACTACAAAAGACTCAAAAATGAAATTGCTTTTATGTCCTTTATCTATTTTTAAAAATATTACACTTAATATTAGTAACAAAATTGTTGTCCTGGAGCCTGAATACATTATTGCTAATATAAATATAACATCTAAAATTTTTGCCCACTTCTCTTTATCCTTTAATACTACATTATTAGCTATAACAAGCAACAGCAATAATAATGCATAACTATTAGCGTACCCCAGACTTCCATAAACTCTTGCATCATAATAAACACCTTGATGTAAAATATACACTAACGCCATTATTGCACTTACTATTAATAGTATTTTTATATTTCTTTTTTTTGTTTCTCCATCTGTGTTAATCTGAATATTTTTAAATACTAAATAATACAAAGGTAAAATTATATATTTAGCCGCTCCTGACAATGAATATATATCAAGTCCATTATATATTACTGAAATTAGTATCATCCCTATAAAAATTAAATTCAAATAAATAAATTTCTTATTATACGCTTTTGGCTTATTTATAAATAAATATATTATTCCAATTAATACAATTAATAAGTTCCCTAATCTTTCGCCTAAAAATGTAATTGGCAAAATTATAGGAATAAGCATTACTAATAGATCTAGCAAATCTTCCTTCCCCCTCTAATTAAAAATAGAGCAGAGATATCTCTGCTCTATTATTTTAACATATTGTGACTTTAGTTGAAATTTTTATTATGCTCTTTTTCTCTTAGAATATAATGTTGCTGCACCAGCTATTAATATAAGCATTCCAATAGCCAATACTTGATTTTGAGTTGCAAGTGAACCTGTTTGTGGTAACTCTTTTTCATTTGAAGTTTGTTCTGATGAATTGTTTTCTTGTGGTGGATTTTGTGTTTCTCCTCCAGAAGTATTTTCATCAGCTTTTTCAGCAATTATATACTTTGAAAAATGTGGTGTTTTAAAAGTTACATTATTTCCATCAACTTTAGTATCCATAACTTCAAATTGCTTTGTCTCTTCATTATAGTAGAAAATTGATAATTTTTCTTTATTTAGTCCTTTTAAATCATCATCAGATAAAGTTATTGTAATCTCTGCTTGACCATCTTTAAATTGATGTATAGCAGTAACATTATTATCCTTATCAACTACAGATAATTCAAAATTGAATACCTTATTTAATCCCTTAATATTTTTAGTAATATCAGAATTATCTTCAACTTTAGAAGTTAGTACTATTTTGGAACCATCCTTTAGTAAATCTTTATTAATAGTTGAGAATGGTAAATTAATAACAGTATTTCCACCTTTAATGTTAAGTGATCCTTTTCCTTCTTTAACAGTTCTTATATCTGTTATCTCTGTAGTAAAGGCTTTTGAATCCTTAGTATCAACTTGTATACTATTTACACTATCCTTGTTAGGTAACTTAGATACTTCCACAAATTTATTTCCTGTATCATCAGTACCTTTATCTACTACGACAGGATCTTTACTATCTTCTCCCTTGTCAGTCTCTGAATCAGAACCACCTCCATTATTACCTGGCGTTGGTTTTTGTGGAGTTTCTTCACCTTGTCCATTTCCTGGGGCATTATTATTTTCATTATTTATTATAGTGTAGATGCCTTTAGAATCATATCCACCCTCATCCTTATACTCTGGCCACCATCCTGTAACTATCATATGATTTTTATCATACACTTCTACAGCATTCATTCTTGAATCAACTTTATAGATGTTTGTCCAATTTGTTCCATCAAATTTTTGAACATAGCCCTCTTTAGCACGCCAGATATTATTATCTTTGTCTACTGATACATCATTAAAATTAATTGAATTAATCTTAATGCCCTCTTGTTTTCCAGTTTTTCTTACATCATATTTTAAAGTTACGATTCCATTTTCAGTATATGTACTAACATACACATCATTTCCTACAACTTTAAAGTCAGTATATCCATCTAAATGTATATTATTAAGTTCATATACTTTTTCTTTTCCATCTTTATCATAGTTGTATATAAATGCAGCTCCATAGTTAGGTCCATCATATACAGTGCCATATGCCCACATGCCTTTATCATTTACTTGATTAGAAGCTGTTTCTACGATTTTTGATTCTGGCGTTATAACTCCATATATTCTCATAAACGGATTCTCCACTACAACTCCTGCATTATAAGAAATCCATAAGCTCCTATCATCATTAACTTTTCTAATAAAGTAGTCATATAACCCTACGTTTTCTCCAAATTTATCTTCAAGTGTTTGTTTGACATAAGTATATATCTCATCATTAGTTTTTATATATTTTTCTTCATAAATATCATATACGCCTTTACTATCCTCTATAAATCTGTTATCAATTTCCCTCATATAACCATTACTTATAAGTTTTTTTTCGTCTTTAGTAATTCTAACTATGCTAACTTTGTTTTCTTCATAATATTTTATTAAACTCACATCTTTATATTGCAGCTTCGTTGTTATGTAGTTCTCACTATACTTCAAATACTCAGGTAATCCCACTGCACTTGCAGTCTTAGCCAATATTCCTAATGGAAGTATTGATAAAACAAATAGATATGCTAGAAACAAACTAGCAGTTTTTTTAATATTTTTCATGTTAATCCCCCTTATAATTAAATTAAAGTTTCCACTTAAACATTTTACACATTATTCACAATTTAATAAAATCAGCTTATCTTCATAAACCATATTTATATTAATCTTTCTAATAATTACTCTTTATTACTTATTATCTCATATATCTCCATAATTTTCTCAAATTATCATTTTCAACTAATGACTAATGATTGTTAAATGTGTATATAATTTATATTGTTACATCTATAATCGTTGAATTAAGTTGAAATTTCCTCTCTCTATTGATATAATGTAGTTTGTTTTGTTACAGAAATATAATGATTTTATTATAGATACAAAAAATCTTTTAAATTAAAATAAGGAGGAAGCAAAGTGACAGAATTAATTAGAGAAATTCAAAAAAGAAGAACCTTCGCTATCATTTCCCACCCTGATGCTGGTAAAACCACATTAACTGAGAAATTACTTTTATATGGTGGAGCAATCAGACTTGCTGGTTCCGTTAAGGCGAGAAAAGCATCAAAACACGCAGTATCAGACTGGATGGAAATAGAAAAGCAAAGAGGAATATCTGTTACCTCCTCTGTTATGCAATTTAATTATGATGGATACTGTATAAACATATTAGATACTCCTGGGCATCAGGACTTCTCTGAAGATACATATAGAACCCTAATGGCTGCAGATTCTGCTGTTATGGTTATAGATGCAGCTAAAGGTGTTGAGGATCAGACAAAAAAACTATTCCATGTTTGTGCATTAAGAGGTATCCCTATATTTACTTTTATAAACAAAATGGATAGAGAAGCTCAAGATCCTTTCCAACTATTAGAAGACATCGAAAGAGAACTTGGAATAAAATCTTATCCAATGAACTGGCCTATAGGTTCAGGTAAAGATTTTAAAGGAGTTTATGAAAGAGATAAAGAAGCTATCGCTATCTTTAATTCTGGAAATCATGGTCAAACAGAAGTTGAAATGATGGAAGGATCAATTGATGATCCAAACTTTAGAAACTTCTTAGGTGATGGACTTCATGACAAACTTAAAGAAGATATAGAATTATTAGATATAGCTGGCGATGATTTTGATTTAGAGAAAGTAAAAGATGGTGATCTTACTCCTGTATTCTTCGGATCAGCTCTTACAAACTTTGGGGTAGAATTATTTTTACAACACTTTTTAAAATTAACATCTTCTCCACTTCCAAGAAACTCAAGCAATGGAGAAATAGATCCTTTCAGCGAAGATTTTTCTGCTTTCGTATTTAAGATACAGGCTAATATGAATAAGGCTCATAGAGATAGAATTGCCTTTATGAGAATTTGTTCTGGAAAATTTGATAAAGGTCTTGATGTTAATCATATTCAAGGCGGCAAAAAAATGAAACTATCTCAACCTCAACAATTCTTAGCACAAGATAGAGAAATAATTGAGGAAGCATATGCTGGAGATATTATAGGTGTATTTGATCCTGGTATATTCTCTATTGGGGATACTTTATGTTCAGGTAAAAATAAGTTTAAATTTGAAGGAATACCAACCTTTGCTCCAGAACATTTTGCTAGAGTAAGACCTATAGACACTATGAAGAGAAAACAATTTATAAAAGGTGTTTCTCAAATAGCTCAAGAAGGAGCTATTCAGGTATTTAAAGAAATCCATGTTGGTATGGAAGAAATCATAGTTGGAGTTGTAGGTGTGCTTCAGTTTGAAGTTTTAGAGTATAGATTAAAAAGCGAATACAATGTTGATATAAAAATGGATAGATTGGCTTATCGCTATGTTAGATGGATTGAAAATACAAACATAGATATGGATAGCCTTAACCTAACCTCAGATACTAAAAAAGTTAAAGACTTTAAAGATAGAAACCTACTTATATTCCAAAATGATTGGGGTATATCTTGGGCTTTAGATCATAACAAAGGTATAGTATTATCTGATGTAGGTAAAAATGACGATTAATTTAATTAAAAAGATGGCTTAGTCCATCTTTTTTTCAATTATTAAATGGGTTACTCTACCTTTTCCATGGCTTATCATCAAACTTTTTTCATATCTTCTCAAGAGCCTAATTTTAACTTTTACCCTGTTGAGGCTTCTTCTTAAGCCCCTTTAAAGTCCTTCTCTAACCTCTTATCTTAAAAAGACTAGACAAGCCCTGAAAAACACACCTATCAAATAGTAGTGCAGACGACATTCTTATATTGCGACATTACGACATTACGACATTACGACATTACGACATTACGACATTACGACATTACGACATTACGACATTACGACATAGGGTAGTCTACCTTTTCAGCTAGCTCATTATTCACTTTTTTCTAAAATATTTTTAATTCTTAAAAGGATTATATTCTTAAATTTCTAATTTCCATCATACCGCTGTTCCAATGTTCCACTTTTCCACTGCTCATATGTTTCAGAATACCTATGCTCCGATTTTCCACTGTTTTGCTGTTTCTATGCACTACTGCCCTGTAGAGACTTCTTCCCAAGTCTCATTAAATTCCTTCATGCATCTATTCTGTGGAGACTTAAATGATCAGACTGACACTGAAAATCGCGTCTACTGGATAGAGGTGCAAGTCTCATTAAATCCTTTCATACATCTATTCTGTAGAGACTTAAATGATTAGACTGACGCTGAAAATCGCGTCTACTGGATAGACGTGCAAGCCTCATTAATTCCTTTTAACTGCTGGTTCTGTAGGGCTTAAAGAATTATATTGGCGCTGAAAAGAGCTTCTATCTAATAAGACTAATCAACTTTTAATAATATTTGTAAAAAATTATTTTTTTAATTTTTAAAGGTTGACAATGTTTTACAGGAATGTTATCCTAAGAAAGAATTAATTTTAATTATTATAAGGAGGTAGGAAAGATGTTAACAATTATTAGCTTTAGAAACTTTAGTAACTTAATAGAATTAAATAATTTTATCGATAGTCCTGTCTCTTTTAGTGTAACCATCAAGTAAAAGGGTATTTTTAACCGTGGACTATCGCTCCATGGTTTTTTTATGGGCTTTTTGCCTTCTATTTTAGCCGTGGAGTTTCCACGGCTTTTATTATTTTTTAGGTAATTATGTACATTATTGTGATAAATATTTTTCTTAGATTCATTAAAAACTCTATTGCAATCTATGTACCCTAAAAAATAATAAAGAGAATTGAGCGCCTACAAGAACTAGATTAATTGAATACTTGTAGGTGGCTATTTTTCTTCACATGCGTTCAGAAAGGCAGATGCGCAAAAAAAATTGACGGCTCCAAAGTCGCCTTGACAATTTTTTTATTTTAAGAGGAGGTTTTAGTTAATGAAACGAGTTATGAATTATGTGTTTAGGTATAAATTAGTTTTACTTGTACCTAGTATATCAATGCTTTTAGTTATAATTGCTTGTATGTTTGAACCCTACTTTCAAAAGCTTTTTATAGACAAGGTTATAGCTAACGGAGAAAGAAATTTAATTCCCTATTTAATAGGTGGAATATTAATAATCAATATTATAAAGGCGCTTTTTGGTTATATAAAAGAGTATTTATTTGATTATTTATCAGTGAAAGTTACAAAGGATTTGAAGGAAGATTTGTTTAATCACATTCAAAAACTTCCATTTAAATATTTTGACACTATGAATACTGGTGAGCTTATGTCTAGAATTGGAGAAGACGTAGAAAATATCTGGAGAACAATAAGCTTTGGACTTAGATTATTTTTTGAAAATGCCTTATATTTTATTTTCAGTACAGTAATTCTTTTCTACTTGAATTGGAAACTTGCACTTGCTTGTTTAGTTATAATGTTACCAATAGCACTTATAGCTATGAAGCTTGAGAAGAAGATGCTTGATTCTTTTGAACAAATCAGTGATCAGGGAGCTGTTATTAATACCACAGCTCAAGAAAATATAGCTGGTGTTAGATTAGTTAAAGCTTTTGGAAGAGAAAAACATGAAATATTAAAATTCCTTAAGATGAACAAGCAGAATTATAAACTTAACATGGAACAGGCAAAGATAATTGCAGATTTCTTCCCTCCAATAGAGCTGCTGACTAATATTTCTTTAGTAATCATGGTTGCTTTAGGTGGAGCATTGGTTATAACAAAGGAAATATCTCTAGGAACCTTGGTTGCTTTTAGTGGATACATTTGGAACTTAATTTGGCCTATGAGAATGCTTGGATGGCTTACAAATATGATTGCCCAAAACAATGCATCTGCTAATAAAATCTTTAAGATAATGGATATAGAACCAGCTATTAAAGACTCAGACAACCCACTATCCCCTGCTTCACTAAAGGGAAATATTAAATTTAAAAATGTTTCTTTTAAGTATAGAGAAGAAGAGATATTAAAAAATGTAGATTTAGATATTCCTGCTGGTAGTACAGTTGCCCTTATGGGTACAACAGGTTCTGGAAAGACATCTATAATAAATCTTTTGGGAAGATATTACGATGTATCAGAAGGTAAGGTTCTTATTGATGGTATTGATGTTAGGAATATTAAACTTGATATTTTAAGAAATGCTATATCTATAGTGCCTCAAGATGTATTTTTATTCTCTGATACTATTGAAGAAAATATACGTTTTGGTAATAGAAATGCTACTGATGAAGAGCTACTACAGGCTTCTACCCTTGCCTGTGCTAGTGAATTTATTTCTGAACTTTCAGATGGTTACGCAACTATTATAGGTGAAAGAGGTCTTGGTTTGTCTGGTGGACAAAAACAAAGAATCTCTATAGCAAGAGCTTTAGTTAGAAAAGCACCAATATTAATTCTAGATGATGCAACTTCTGCCTTAGATATGGAAACAGAATTTCAACTATTAAAAAATCTTAATACTCTAAATAATAGTTCTACTGTTTTTATTATTGCACACAGAATTTCCGCTGTTAAAAATGCTGATATTATCTTGTTCTTAGACAACGGTCGAGTTATAGAAAAAGGAACTCATGAAGAGCTTCTAAAATTAAAAGGAAAGTATTACGAAGTATATAAAGAACAATTTAAAGATTTTGAGACTATTACTCAGGAGGTGATTGCATGAGTATAAATAGTATAAAAGAAGATGAAATGGTCTTAACCCTTTCTAGATCTACGGTACTTAAGAATTTATTTTCTTACCTAAAACCCTATGCCTTAAAGATTTTTATTGTAATTAGTTTATTGGTATTTGTAATGATTATAGGTTTATTAAATCCTTATTTTCTTAAGATATCTATAGATAAATATGTTGCAAACAGTGATTTTAATGGATTAATCATAATGGCTATATTATTTATAGCCTTAAATATTGGCTCTATGATAGCCTCAAGAATAAGAATATTAATGATGTCTTCTGTTACTAATAATGCTTTGGTAAGCATAAGAAATGACTTATACTCGCATATTCAGAAATTAGGTTTTCAGTTTTTTGACTCAAGACCAGTAGGTAAAATATTGGCTAGAGTTATAGGTGATGTTAATGCTCTTGGAGACTTATTTACAAACAGTGTAACTAGTTTAATTCCTGAATTATTAAGTTTAATTTGTGTAACTATTATAATGTTTTTTATGAATGTTAAATTGGCCCTAGCTTCTATCACTCTACTTCCTATACTAGCTGTTCTTATGTTTTCTATAGAAATAGCTTCAAGGAAAAGATGGGTTGCTTATAGAAGTAAGCGTTCTAATTTAAATGCATATACTCATGAGAACTTTTCAGGGGTAAAAATAGTCCAAGGTTTTGGTAATGAACCTTTAACTAAAAAGAATTTCTCTAGCCTTTTAGATGATATGCTTAATAAGTTTATGGAGGCTGTTAGATATAATGATTTCTTTTGGCCTTTAGTTGAACTATCTTGGGGAATTGGAACTATAATAGTATTCTTAAATGGAATAAAACTATTAGACTCTAACGAGATAACAATGGGAACCTTAATAGCTTTCACTATGTATATAGGAATGTTTTGGAGACCTATAATTAATATAAGTAACTTCTATAACACACTTATTACTAATTTCTCAGCAGCTCAAAGAATATTTGAAATAATGAGCATAAATCCGGATATATATTCTATTGAAAGAGCTGAAAAATTCCCAGAGATTAAAGGAAATGTAGAATTTAAAAATGTTTCTTTTAGCTATGATAACAAAACTAAAGTTTTAAATAATGTTAGCTTCAAAGCTAAGAAAGGACAAAATATAGCCTTAGTTGGACCTACTGGAGCTGGTAAAACTACTATTGTTAATTTAATAAGTAGATTTTATGACGCTACAGAAGGAAGTGTACTAGTAGATGGGAAAGATATTAAGAAAATGGACTTAGAATCCTTACGTTCTCAGATGGGGATAATGCTACAAGATACCTTCCTCTTCTCTTCTACTATTAAGGAAAATATCCGTTATGGTAAATTAGATGCTACAGATGAAGAAGTAATAGCTGCTGCTAAAGCAGTTAATGCTCATGACTTTATTATTAAGCTTGAGAATGGATATGATACAGAAGTCAGTGAAAGAGGTTCAAAGCTTTCTGTAGGGCAAAGGCAATTGATTTCTTTTGCTAGAGCACTACTTGCTAACCCTAGGATATTAATCTTAGATGAAGCTACTTCAAATATTGATACCTATACAGAAAAACTTGTACAACAAGGTATTGAAAAATTATTAGCAGGAAGAACTTCTTTCGTAATTGCTCATAGATTATCTACTATAAGAGATTGTGACAAAATTATGGTAATTGATGATGGAAGAATAGTTGAAAGCGGAACCCATGATGAATTAATATCATTAAAGGGCTCTTACTATAATCTATATACTTCACAATATAAGTTAATGAATGAAGGTGCTTAAAGGCAATTGTTCATAAATAAAAGAGCTGTAAGTTAACGAATTTATCTGTTAACTTACAGCTCTTAATTACTCTTTGTAGGTTTTAATTTCATATATCAAAACAAATATTAAGGTAACTATTAATACCTGCAAAAATACTGTGGTTTTTAAGTGATCCCTAATAAATATAATTATTATATTAGAAATCTTAGGAATAAACATAACAATTACTCCAAAAAAAGATAATACATTTATAATCATGTATATTGCTTTTTTCTTAATTCCAATTGTTGAAAAAAATATTGTTAAAGGTTCTGTTATTACTTTGCTTCCATCTAAAGGTGGTATAGGTATAAGGTTTATAATAAATAGTACAAAATTAATTATTATCACTTCATTTAATATTACAGATTTTATGCTATCCATTTCTTCAGTTAATAGTAGAGTAAAGCTTGTATTATAAAATGATAGATTATCATAACTTAGATAATTTCTAACAAGTAAAATAGAGTCCCCTATTATTGACCTTACTATATTTAAGTCACCCTTAGCAAAAACAACTAAACCTAAAATGCTTATTATTAAGTTTACAAATACACCACTTAAGGAAATTATTATCTTCTTATATAATTCTAAATCCTCATATTCTTCCTCAAAAGGTATTACTGAACCTCCAACTGGAATCAGTTTAAAATTAAACTCTGCTTCTCTTATAAAGAAATGCAATATTGTTTTTCCAACTCCTATATCATAACTTCTCACTTTCACTTTAAATATAATAAATGCTAGTAGATGCCCTAATTCATGCATTACTATGGACATATATAGTATAATTAGTAAAATTAATTCATTCACTTTATCTCCTTATAATCTATTACTCATTAATATTTTTGTTTCTACTATACTTCATAAATATATTTATACTTTATTTTGAGATTTTATGATTATAATGTGAAAAGACTACAAAAGCTTTTATAATATAGCCTTTGTAGTCTTTAATATTAAAGTGCAAATTTGTTTATAGCCTTAGCTACTCCTGAATTATTATTTGTATCAGTTATATAGTCAGCTAGTTCCTTTACCTCTTCTGTAGCATTTCCCATTGCTACACCTAACCCTGCATATGTTAGCATAGAAATGTCATTTTCATTATCTCCTATGCACATTATCTCTTCTTTATCTATTCCAAGGATTTCTCCAAAAGCCTTTACTCCTTTTCCTTTTGAAGTTCCTTCAGCCATTACCTCTACATTCTGCCATCCTGAGCTAACTACTTCTAATCCACCAGCTTCTTGTAGCTCTTGCTTTATTTTAGCTAGAAGCTCTGTATCTTCGGTGATTATGATAGCTTTTAAGATTTCATCTATATATATATCATAGGCTTCTCTAAAGTCCTTATGTATCCCAAACTTTACTTGTAAGTTATCTGGAGCTATCTTATTTGATATCACATATCCATGATTTTCTGGAGGTTCTGCATTTGTAATCATGGTGTTATAAGTATTAAAGTATTTCTTTATATCATATTTTTTTATTACATCACAAACCTTATTAAATTGTTCTCTATTAAATGGATGCTTATATATTACTTTTTCTTCATCCTTTTCCCTTATATATGTTCCATTAGATGCTATTATAGAAGCCTTTATTCCTAGTACCTCTGCGTATTGGCTTGCTGCTATAAAAGATCTTCCAGTAGTTATAGCTATCTTGATTCCCTTATCTATAGCATCTTTTAATGCTATCTTATTCTCTTCGCTAACCTCATGGTCGTCATTTAATAATGTCCCATCCATGTCTATGCATATAAGTTTATATTTCATTACCTCACTCCCTGAACTTTTGATTACTTTTATCGCTTTTTTTATTATACACTAAAAGTATATTATTTACTAATTTAAAAAGAGATAAGGATGCATCCTTATCTCTATACTAATACTATATTAAGCTTTCCATAATCCGTGAAGATTGCAATATTCTCTAACTGCTAATATTTCTTCATCTACTTCAAATGTTGCTTCCGGCTTGTCCTGTGGTGTTAAATTCTTTCTAAGTACCTTAGTTGGAGTTACTACTTCAATCCATTGAATCAGATGGGCATCTGTCATTGGATGTTCTACTGAACCTACTACTACATGTACTCCTCCATCTATTTTAGTTACTACTGGAATATGTTTTTCTACAGCTGCTTCTTGAGTATTTTCAACTAAAAGCTTCATAGGTGATCCACAACATACTAGTGTTCCACCGCCTGCATTTAAAACTTCCACAACATTACCACATATTGGACACTTGTACACTTCATTTTTTGTTATCATAAAAACTCCTCCTTATGCATATGAAAATTATTATTTAATAGTAATTATTACCTATATGTATTATAGTTCAATTACCTATGATTTACAATAGTAATTTTATATTTTTAGCTAAAAATATATTTAGAAGGGAGGTTCTAAAATGAAAAAAGATAAATCTATAATAACTAATGAAAATAAAATCTATCTACCAAATGACAGAGATTTTTATGAGCCTGATGAACATGATTTAAGAAGCTATTCTCCTAATGGAGATTATACAATTTTACCTGATCCTACTAAGGATCCAATTGTTTCAAACAACATATCTTGGATGGAATTCGATTATACAGACCAAAGTTTATATAAAGAAGATTAAAAAAATGGAGGAATAAAAAAATATTCCTCCCTTTTATTAAAGTTTATAAAATTCCTCAAATGATTTTATGCAATAGTAGTGATCTTTAACACCACCAAGTTCTCTTATGGAGTGCATACCTAATACAGGATTTCCCATATCTACTGATCTTATATTTAGATGTGTAGAATTTATAGGTCCTATAGTAGAGCCACCTCTGGAATCAGAGCGATTTGCAAATTTTTGATATGGAACTCCTGCTTTTTTGCATATCATTTCATATACTGCTGAAGATTCAGCATCAGTAGTATAGCTTTGAGACGCAGCTATTTTTATAACTGGTCCTCCATTTATAACTGGTCTTAACTGTGGATCATGTTTTTCTCCATAGTTAGGATGCACTGCATGAGCTAAGTCAGCAGATATTATAAAGCTCTTTGCTAAGCTTCTTAAGTAATCTTCTCTATCTCCTTTAAGAGCTATTACTATTCTCTCTAATACGCTTGCCAATAATTCTGAGTCAGCTCCCTGTTTTGTTGAGCTTCCTACCTCTTCGTTATCAAAACATGCAAGTATATTCGTTCCTTTAGACGATTTAACCTCTGTTAATGCTTTTAATCCAGCATGAACCATAGATAGGTCATCTAACCTAGCTGAACTAATAAATTCTTCTTTTAGTCCTATTAAACTGCCTTTTTCAAATTCATATGGAAATAAATCAAAATCAATTATTTCTTCTTTATATACATTAAGTTCTTCACTAATAACTTGAAGTAATATATTATCTTTTTCTAGACTATCATTTATCATAGTCATAAGTGGTAGTACATCTTTTTGTCTATTTATTTCTACGCCTTGATTTACATTTCTATTCATGTGAATTGCAAGGCTTGGTATTATTAAAATTGGTCTATTTATATTTATAAATTCTATTTTAGGATAAAGTGGATTATCACTTTTTAATGTTACTCTTCCTGCAAGAGCTAGCGGTCTATCAAACCAAGTAGCTAGTATAGGTCCACCATAAACTTCGGTATTTAGCTTTAAATATGCATTTTCAGCTATCATTTCTGGTCTTGGTTTTATTCTAAACCCAGGTGAATCCGTATGTGCTCCTATAATCTTAAAACCTCTTTCTTGTGGTGTATCTTCACCCACTACAAAAGCTATTAATGCAGAGTCATTTTTTTTTACAAAATATTTCCCATCTTTTTTTAACTTCCACTTATCTTCTTCTTTTAATTCTTTAAATCCTTGCTTTATTAAAATTTCTGAAATATTTTCTACTGCATGAAAAGCTGTAGGAGAATCATATAAGAAGTCTAATAATTCTTTTGCAATAACTTTTTCCATGTTAGTCACCTTCTCTTTTATATCTTTTGTTATAATTATAATTTCCCTTAATAATTAATACCTATACTTTAAAGATTTTTTATAATATTTTTATATAATCTTTGCTAACATAACCTTCTTTTGTTCCAGTTGAAGTACTATATTTAATTTTGTACCAGTTTCCTTCAGTTGAAATTACTTGAACCTTTTGATTATTTAGTAAGTATCCTACAACATAAGTGTTATTTCCTGCACCTTGTCGTACATTTAAATTTGATGTTACATTTATTACTTGCCCACTTTTTTCAGTTTGTGAATTATTTGATGTATTTGAAGTAATCTTTTCTACATATTGTGAACTAACAAAACCTTCTTTGCTTCCATCATATTTAACTTTGTACCAACCTGAAGACTCGCCTATTATCTCTACTTCTTGTCCATTTTTCAACGATCCTGTAACTCCATAATTGGTCCCAGCTCCACTTCTAACATTCAAGTATGATGTTACATCTTTTATCTTCCCTTTTGAACTACCTGTATTAGCATTATTATTTGGAGGTGCTGGTTGTTGAGTAGTTGGAGGTGGATTATTTCCTGTATTGTTTTCAGTAACCTTCTCAATGTATTGCTTACTTACAAAACCTTCTTTTGTAGCTCCATTTTGTGAGAATTTTATTTTAAACCAATCTCCTGCTTCTCCAGTTACCTCTACCTCTTGTCCATTTTTCAATGAACCTATAACACCATTATTAGTTCCTGCTCCACTTCTTACGTTCAAGTATGAAGTTATATTCTTTACTTTAGCTTTATAAGCAGTTGGTGTTGGTGTCTGTCCGCTATTTCCGCTATTGTTGCCATTATTGGAATTGCCGCTATTTCCATCTATTGAAATATATTCTCCGCTTACGTATCCTTGTATTCCTTTTGAAGAAGTAATCTTATACCAAGTTCCATTTTTCTCTTCAATAGTAACTTTCTCTCCATTTAATATATATCCTACAACTCCATAATTTGTTCCTGCTCCACTTCTAACTCTTAGGTTAGTAGATACATTAACTACTTTTCCAGTTTGCTTCACAGCTGGTGTTTCTGGATTAGTTGGATTAGTAGGTGTGTCTGGAGTTGTTGGGTTTGTAGGTGTATCTGGCTTAGTTGTTACAACCTCTTTTTTAGCATCTTGTATTAATTTATATATAACTTGTCCATATGTAGCATTTGCATTAACAGCTGCTTCTAAAGATGAATATTTTGTTTTATCATAACCTGGCACAGCCCATTTACCTGAAAGCTCTTCTAAAGTTGGCGCACTACCTTTAGTTACATACTTGTATCTAGTATCAACAACTTCTTGCTTAAGTGCATCGCTTGTAGCATAAGCTTTTAGATGTTGAATTTGAGCTCTTATCCCAATTCTTACGCTGCTAAATGTATTTCTTTCATCACCATTTCCTGTTGCGCCTAACCCTGAAAAATTATTGTCCTCTGGTTTTACTATTCCACCATATTGAAAATATCCTGTTTCATGTAATGATTGTGCTATTACTATATCTGCCCTAACTCCTTCTATGGCACTTTCTTCATAAGCTATATCTACGAATTCTTCAATAGTAGAATTTAATTTATAACTAATATTCTTATTCTTCAAGAACTGCTTAAATTGTTCCTTTGTAACTTCAGAAGTTCCAATAATATTATGTCTGTCTTTAATAAGATCAACTATAGTTTTTTCAACTTCTGGCTCTTTTTCTGGCTCTGTTGGAGTCGTTGAATTATCAATTATTTGTATATAGCTATTACTTACGTAACCGCTTTTTCCATTATAGTTTATTTCATACCATCCAGTTAAGGAGTTTTTAATCTCTACCTCATCGCCGTTTCTAAGACTTCCTATTACGCTAGCTGAAGTAGATGCGCTTCCTCTTACATTAAGAGTTGATGATATATTAATAACCTTACCTTTTTTATTTCCTGTTGAAGGAGTATTATTATCGGGATTCTCTTCTTCAAAAGAACTGCTTTTTATATAATCTTTATATACATAACCTATAACATCATAGTTGTAACTGTTACTAGTTACTTTAGCTCTAACCTTATACCAACCATTTTCTTCTTTGAATATATCAACCTTTTGTCCTAGTTTTAAAGAAGTTAATACTTCCGATGAAGTTGATGGTGATTTTCTTAAATTTACTGAACTAGATACATTATAAACCTCTCCTGTAGAAGTAACTTTTTCATCTGTAGGTGTTGATGTGTTTCCATTTCCAATAGCTGACTTTAGGTAATCCCACAATTGTGGTTTGTCCCATATCATATATTTAGGACATATCTTTCCCGTTACATCATAATGTCTAACAACATTTTGAGCTGGTATAGCATACTTCTCCATTAGATATTTAGTTAATGCAATTCCATTCTCTAACGTTTTATTAAAGTCATTATCTACATTTACACATAATTCTATTCCAATAGTGTTGGAGTTATTTATTATAGGATTACTTTTATCTCCTACATGCCATCCTCTCCAATTATTTTCTAATACCTGAATTATATTATTTTGATCCACAGTGTAGTGTGCAGAAGCCTGAGCATCTGGATGATTTGCAAAATAATCTCTATTAGCTTGTGCATTTGCACCAAATTTTCTGTTATCTGTATCGTGTATTACAATATACCTTGGAACAGTTGTTACACCTTTTGAGTAGTTTATATCTATAAGTTGTTTACTTACTTTAATTCCGTTTAATGTAGGTGTGGAACTTGTACCCTGCCCTTGAGTACTATTATCTGTATTGGTTGCAGCTTGAGCAATTTCTACTGAATGCGCCACATTAGCTATAATAGTAGATGACAATATAAGTGCTGATATTTTCTTCTTATTCATTGTTCTTCACTATTCTCCCTATTCTCTATAATATTCCTAAAAACTCTTATGAAAATTATACCATAAAATTATGTAATTTTTATATAAATAAATTTAATTTGATAATTAATACTTATTTAAGATAGAATAATTATAAAGTATTAATTTAGAATGGGGTGTATTAAATGATTTCAAGCAAGCTAGTATCTCTATTTATAAAAAATAGTGATGACATTAGTAATGACAAAGTTAGAAACTCCTATGGACTACTAGCAGGTATTATTGGAATAATTATTAATATTATTTTATTTGTAATAAAGTTATCAGTTGGACTTCTATCAAGTAGTATTGCGATAATGGCTGATGCCTTCAACAATCTGTCTGACGCAGCATCTTCTGTAATAACTATAGTTGGATTTATTATGAGTTCAAAACCTGCTGATGCTGAACATCCATTTGGTCATGGAAGAATGGAGTACATATCTGCTCTTATTGTAGCTTTTATGGTAATGCTAGTAGGTGTACAATTTATAAAATCCTCTGTTGAGAGAATATTAAATCCTGAACCAGTTGTTTTTGAACTAATTCCATTTCTACTTCTATTAGCTTCTATAGCTTTTAAGTTATGGTTATCTAGCTTTAATAAGCTTATTGGAAATAAAATAAATTCTACTGCTCTAAAAGCTACTGCTGTAGATGCACTTGGTGATGTGGTTACTACAACAGTTGTTGTGTTCTCTTTTTTAGTGTCAAAATTTATAACCTTCCCTATAGATGGTTATATAGGAGTAGTAGTTGCATTAGCTATACTTTACTCTGGTTTTTCCTTAGTTAAAGAAACTATAACTCCACTTTTAGGAGCACCTGCTGATCCTGCCCTAGTAAAAGATATAGAAGATAGGGTTTTATCTTATCAGTACATAACTGGAGTACACGATTTAGTCATTCACAACTATGGACCTGGTAAAACCATGGCTTCTATACATGCTGAAATACCTAGCGATATAAATATCATGAAAATTCATGATATAATAGATACTGCTGAGAGAGAAATATCTGAGAAACTTAAAATTTATTTAGTTATTCACATGGATCCTATTTGTATAGAGACAGAAGAAATAGCTGCTACAAAAGTTGATGTAGACATTATAATCAGTTCCTACCCAATGATAAAATCTATTCATGATTTTAGGATAGTTGGTGAAGGAGATAAGAAAAATTTAATTTTTGACGTAGTAGTCAACTATCATCTGTTAAAAAAACAGACTACTGAAGATGATTTGAAAAATAATATTATTAATGCTATCAAAGAAAAACATCCTCATTATAACTGTATAATTACAATAGATCATGATTATAATGAATAAAGAAAAACCCTCTTTAGAAATAAAAATCTAAAGAGGGTTTAAATTATTTTTTGAAGTAATCTCCAAGTATTATTTTATTAGCGACATCTAAAGTTTCTTTTAGATGCTTTTCTTCTTCTTCATTCTTTGGAGTACCAATTATTTCTCCTGAATTAAGCACAGTAGTATCTCTATTAGTGTTAACTAAAACTCTCCCCATAGTCGTCTTTCCAAACTTTTCTCTATCTACTCCTAGTAAATAAGAGATTGTTGGTAGCATATCAACTTGCCCTCCATTAGCTTTAATTTCTTCTCCTTTAAGAGAAGGATTATAAATTATATATGGAATTTTCATGTCAACCTTTTTCCACCAGTCACCTTCTAGTTTAATATCTTGTATTTTATCATTATAGAATTTGTGTATACCAGTGTGATCTCCATAAAGCATTATAACTGAGTTATTAAGCATCCCTTGTGCTTCTAACTGTTTTAAGAATTTTCCTACAACCTCATCTACATATCTTACACTTTGAAAGTATCCACCTAAAAGAGTTTCATCTAATTCTTTAGGAAGCTTTAGATATTTTTTATCTTCAGGTATCTCAAAAGGTCCATGGCTTGTCAATGTAACCATATATCCATAGAATGGGCTTTTCAAGCCCTTTAGCTTCTCGCCTACTTGTCTTAAATAAGATTCATCAGAAAGACCTAATCCTATTACCTCATCAACATTAAAATAAGAAATATCCAAAATATTTTCAAATCCTAAACTGCCTTTATGAGCTTCTGCCCAGTTCCAATTTCCAGGAACTTCAGGATGAGTAGACATTGTTGTATATCCTTTATCCTTTAATATATTAGGTAAAGTTGTGTAGCTTCTAGCTGTATAATCAAAAAATGTACTTCCATTTCTTATAGGAAAAACTGATGTATTAACCATCAAATCAGCATCTGAACTAGTTCCTGAGTTGTTTTGTTCATGAATATTTGAGAAATAAAGTGAATTCCCTAACATCTTATTTAAATTAGGAGTCAAATCCTGATCATAAATCTTTTGTCCTATAACAAAGTTCTCCAACGACTCTACTTGTATAGCTATAAGATTTTTTCCTTCAAGCATTCCCTTATATTCATTATCTGCTATATTTTCATTATTAAAATTAAGCCAATCTTCTATTTTTGATTTATCTTCGCTAGTTAAATTAATATCTTTAACTTCTTTTAAATATTTATAAACATCATACCCATGATATCCTAGTGGACTCATATTAGACATGCTTTGAAATGGTGCCCAACAAGTTCTAAAAAGCATCTTATCCCCATTTGTTTTATCATAAAAATCAATTGAATAGTGAGCATAAACTATATAACTACTACTTAGGGTTAATAACAATACAAACGCAACTACATTTCTTTTAAGTTCTTTATACTCTATTGAACTTTTCAAGAAAATTACTACAAGAATTATTATATCTACTAAAAATAACATGTCCACAGCTCTAAAATTTAATAAACTTTTTCCTAGTGGATTAAATGTTTCTGGATATAATAGGTGTCTTATAGATAAAAAAGTTCCATTAGCCCTATAATACCAAATATCAAACATAAAAAATAATGAAATAAATAAATCTATAATTAAATTGAAGCCAACTTTTGCTTTTCCTTTAAATAAATATGAAAAACTTATTATCACAATAGGTATAACTAAATGTGCTAATATATCAGGAGTTCCAAAATACATAGTCTTAAAATTTATAGAAGCAGATCCTACTGTCCTAAGCATAGAAAGATATATAGCACTTTTTAAAATAATAATAATATACGTAATTAAAGCAATAAAATCTACATATGTACCAATTTTTCTTTGTTTCATCTAATTTCCCTCCATAAAAATACTCAACATCTATTATACAATAGTCTTTATAAAAAAATAGTGAAATTATTATTAATCTTATTTGTAATATTTTATAATTTTTGATATATTTATTATTAATGAATATATCTCGTATTACTTAAGGGGGATTTTTATGATTTGTCCAAGATGTGGAAAAGAATATGATAATACTTTAGATTGTCCGTACTGTTCATCATTTAATAGTACAGAAGCCTATAATGAAAGTTATAATTATAATTCGTCTGAAATAACCGATAAGGATTTAGAATTATTTGTTGGATATAAGAAATCAGCTTATTATTTAACTAAATGGTATAATATGAAGATGGCTGCTTCTTCAGTTTCTTGGAACTGGCCGGCCTTTTTCTTTAGTTCAATATGGATGCTTTATAGAAAAATGTATGCTTATGGTTTCGCCTTACTTGCAGGTAACCTACTTCTAAATGTTATACTTAAAGATACACCTTTTGACAGTATCTTTGGCATTGCTATTTCTATAGCTTCCGGGGTTTTAGGAAATAAAATATATAATATTCATGTTACCAAGAAAATTACTGAAATCAAGGCGGTATCATCAGATTCAGAAATGGCATCTAGAAGAATAGCTTATTCAGGTGGAGTTAATATTGCAATACCAATTATATTCGGAATACTAGCTGCATTTCTTGTATTACTTATTATACTTGGAGTTATACTAGCTGCTTCTAGCCTTAATGGATTTTCTTATTAAATAAAAAAAGAGTTGTTGCACTAGGTAATTCGTGCACAACTCTTTTTTTATAACAAACCATTCCTTTTATAGGACCTTTGATAAAAAGTCCTTTGTTCTATCATTTTGGGGATTAGAGAAAATTTCTTCTGGTGTACCTTGTTCCACCACATTTCCTCCATCCATAAATAAAATTCTATCTCCAACTTCTCTTGCAAAGCCCATTTCATGTGTTACTACAACCATTGTCATACCTTCACTTGCTAGAGATTTCATAACTGCCAAAACTTCTCCAACCATCTCTGGATCTAATGCAGATGTAGGTTCATCAAATAACATTACATCAGGTCCCATAGCTAAAGCTCTTGCTATAGCTATTCTTTGTTTCTGTCCACCTGAAAGTGATGCCGGATAAGCATTTGCTTTATCTTCAAGACCTACTCTTTTCAAAAGGTTCATTGCTATTTTAACAGCCTCATCTTTAGTTAAGCCTTTTACTTTAATCGGGGACAAAGTTATATTATCTAAAACAGTTTTATGTGGGAAAAGGTTAAAACTTTGAAAAACCATACCCATCTTCTGTCTTATCTTATTAATATCTGTTTTTTTATCAGTTAAATTATTACCTTCAAAAATTATTTCACCATCTGTAGGCTCTTCAAGAAGGTTAAGACATCTTAAAAAGGTAGATTTCCCTGAACCAGAAGGACCTATAACTACTACAACTTCACCCTTCTTTATATGTTCATTTACTCCCTTTAAAACTTCATTTTGTCCAAAATATTTGTGTAAATTATTAACGTGAATCACTTGCCTTTAACCTCCTCTCTACAACACCCATAATTCTTGTTAAAATAAATGTTATAACAAAATATATAAGCGCTGCTACTATTAATGGTTCAAAAGGTATAAAGGATGCTGCTCTTACAGTCCCTGTATTATACATAAGTTCCGCTACTCCAATTACAGAAACCATTGATGATTCCTTTATAATAGAAATAAATTCATTTCCTAATGCTGGCAGAATATTTTTAAAAGCCTGAGGAATAATTATTTCTCTCATAGCTAATCCTTCTTTCATGCCAAGACTTCTTGCAGCTTCCATCTGCCCTCTATCTATAGCTTGAATTCCCGCTCTAATTATTTCAGCAACATAAGCTCCAGAATTCAATGAAAGAGCAATTATACCAGTCATTATATCTGGTAAATCTACACCTGTTACTAAAGGTAATCCTATATAAATGATCCAAATTTGAATTAATAGAGGTGTTCCTCTAACAAACTCAATGTATGTTACTGCTATTGCTTTTAAAACCTTAAACTTAGATAACTTCATAAGGCTTAAAACCAATCCAAGTATTGTTCCGATTATTACAGCAGATAATGCTAATATTAATGTAGTTTTAGTTCCAACTACAAAATAATTGCTATATTTTGATAAAAAATCAAAATTAAATTTCAAGACTCTACCCCCGTCTAGCTAATACTATTCTCCCATTGCTGAATTTGCATCTTCAAAGAACTTAGTTAAGCTTCCATCTTTCTCTAATCTATCTAAGGTTTTATTTATAGCTGCTTGTAAATCTGATTCACCTTTAGTCATAGCTATTGCATATCCACCAACTTCATCTGCAACTGTTACTTTAGATAAAGCTAAACCTGGATTGTTTTTAACATAAGCTTCTGCAACTGGTTGCTCTAATAAAACAGCATCAATTTTTCCATTCTTTAAATTCATTACAACATCGCCTGTTTTTTCTAAAGCATTAACATTAGGACTAGTTACTTTTGCATTAACTAATTCTTCTTGTACAGTTCCTTTTTGTACTCCTATTTTCTTTCCACTTAAATCTTCAATTTTAGCATATTTATCTTTGTTTGCTTCTTGAACTACAAATACGTTATCTGTTTTATAGTACATACTAGAAAAATCTACTGCACCTTTTCTTTCTTCAGTTGGAGTCATTCCAGATAAAATTACATCTAACTTTTTACCTTGAAGAGCTCCTAATAATCCGTCAAATCCCATTTCTTTTATCTCTAACTCAACGCCTAAATCTTTAGCTATTTCTTTAGCTATCTCTACATCCATTCCAACTACATTTCCTTTTGTATCTTTTGATTCAAATGGTGGAAAGTCTGGTGAAGTTCCCATTACTAGCTTTTTATTAGCTTTTATTTGATCTAGTGCACTTTTACTTTGTTCTTCTTTCTTACCACAAGCCATTAACCCCATAGCCATAACGCCTACTAAACTAGCTGCTACAATCTTACTAACTATTCCTTTTTTCATTTATAAATTTCCCCCTTAATTAAAAGCAATCTTCTTTATTTTTTATAAGGATAATTATACAACCTAACTTTATAAATATGCAATAACTTTTTTATAATTTTTTTATAAAAATATTTAACATTTTTCTTAATTTCTAGCATAGACTTTTACTACTATTTTATCTGATTTATAGCTACTAATCTATGAAGTGCCCTCGTGCTCATAATATATTTAATTAAATCTTCTTTTTCTTCTGTGCTTTCATCAACAATAATAACTCCATCAAACTCTAAACCTTTAGCATAATATGATGGTATTACAACAATTCCACCTTTATATATGATGTCCTCTCTATTGAAAACAACTAAATTATTTTTCTCTTTAAGCTGATTTCCAAGCTCTTTTATACCTTGTGATGTTCTCTTAATAATAGCAATACTATCTATTCCACTATTTTTCATATCTTCTATTGAGTCATTAATTATTTCTACTATCTCTTCTTTTCTAACACTATACTCTTTAACCTCATCACCTTTTCTTACTAATGGAACTATCTTATCTTCTTTTAAATACCTATTAGCGTATTCCATAATATCTTGAGTAGATCTATAACTTTTATTTAACTTAAATTCTTTTACATCACCAAATACAGTATTTAAATTTAGCATAGCTGGAGTTTCTTCAACTTTTATTAATCTTTGATTTGAATCTCCTAATATAGTAAAGTTATTACACCCAATATATTCTTTTATCGCTTTGAATTGTAATAAAGAGTAGTCTTGAGATTCGTCGATTACTATATGTTTAATATCTCCTTTATATTTAATTCCCCACAGTTTCACCATTAAGTATAAAATTGGAGCTATATCTAAATGAGTTAAATCCTTATTCCCATTTATTTTATTATAAAACTCTACAGGATCTTCAGGATTTATCCATTCCTCTAAATTTTTTCTTGTATTCATAAGTTCTCTAACAATTTCTCTTATTCCATTTTTTCTTCTAAACTCTATATTTACTTCTTCCAAAAACAACTCATCTTTAGATAAATTATTTTTATATTCTTCTATTTCCTTATTTAACTGCCATACTTTTTCATCTCTTTTATTTTTAACCTTAGACATTATTACTCTTTTAACTTTTTCGCTTCTTTTAAATAAAGGCATATATTTAAAATCTTCAGAAATTAACTTGTGTATGTCTTCTTTTTTATATACTACTTCATTAAAATAATAAACATCTTGATATTTAAAGTATTCCTTTTCTGACTTCTCTATTATGTCGTCTACAAAGTGCATAAATTTCTCTGAAGACTTATATTTTATCTCTTCTAAAAAATACTTATCTTCATTTAGTACTTTTTCAATAAAGTCTTGGAATTCCATCACTTTAATATCACCCAGTTCATTAAGTGCAAAATTTAAGAAGGTATCTTGTATAACACCAACCTCACCTAAGCTAGGTAATACTTGAGAAATATACTCCATAAATATAAAATTAGGGCCTAATATTAAAACTTTTCCCTCTAATTGTTTTCTAAAATTATATAATAAGTACGCAACTCTATGCAGTGCGATAGTTGTCTTTCCACTTCCAGCTACCCCATCTACAAGGATGTTATTACTTCTATCCATTCTTATAATTTCATCTTGTTCTTGTTGGATTGTCATTATTATATCCTGAAGTTTACTGTCAGAATTAGAGCTTAAAACCATTTGTAATATATCATCTTTAACATCTACAGCTGAATCAAATATCCCTTTTAATTCACCTTTTTTTACTATTATCTGTCTTCTACCTAATATATCAGTATCTATTTCTCCCATTGGAGCCTTATATACCGCTTTCCCTAGTGTTCCATTATAAAATAAAGATGCTATTGGTGCTCTCCAGTCTATAACTACTGCCTCAAGTTCAACTTCACTAGTAACTCCAAATCTACCTATATACATTGTCTCTGGATATTGTTCATCCTCTTCTATAAATGTAATCCTCCCAAAGTATGGGGATTCTTGCAAAATAGTAAGTTCTCTTAACTTTCTATCTATACTTTTATAAGCCTCTTCTTTTGCATATCTTTCATGATCAAAAAATTCTATAACAGCATCTTCATCATCTCTATATTCTTCTACAAACTTTTTTCTATATTCTAATATATAGTCTGTAATTGCTTTTCTCTTTGCAATTCCTAACAGAATTTCTTTTTTTATAATTTCTAATGTTTCATCTAACTTTCTTTTTTCAACTAAAAATTCTACTTGTTTTTCTTTATCAAGGTTTAATAGTTTATCTTCCATAATAACATCCTTTCCTAATAGCGACATAAAAGAGTTTCCTAAGGAAACTCTTTTATTATCTTAATTATCATCACTAGACTTTATCTCATCACTTTCAACATCAGTTTTGATTTCAATAAATTCTATCTTCTCTTCTTTATCCTCTTCTGTTTTAACTGAATTATCTATACTATTTATAGATTTTGCATATACAGCTTTTTTAGCCTTTTCTCTATCTTGTCTCTCTTTATCTTTTTCTTCCTTTATGGCTCTTAGTTCTGGATATTTTTCAAATATAAACTCCATAAACTCGTCACCCATTAAAGTTTCTTTTTCTAAAAGAGCATTTGATATATCAGAAAGTAATTCTTTATTATTTTCAAGAAGTTCTATAGCTTTTTTATGGCAAGCTTTTATGATTTTTAAAGTTTCTTCATCAACTCTAGTTAAGGTTTGTTCAGAACAGTTAGCTACACTTCTTCCATCTAGATATCTGTTTCTAACATTTTCTAAAGCCATCATATCAAAAGTTTCAGTCATTCCATACATTGATACCATACTTCTTGCAGATTGAGTTGCCCTCTCTATATCATTTGAAGCTCCAGTAGATATTATATTAAATTCTACTTCTTCAGCAGCTCTACCACCAAGCATAACTGCTATTTGATCTAACATCTCATCTTTAGATACAAGATATTTTTCCTCTTCTGGAAGCTGCATGGTGTATCCTAATGCACCCATAGTTCTTGGTACTATAGTTATTTTATGAACTGGATCGGTATTTTTTAGTAAGGCTGCAACTAGAGCATGCCCAACTTCATGGAAGGCAACAATCTTTTTCTCCATAGGAGAAAGAATTCTGTCTTTCTTTTCCTTACCAGCTATAATAACTTCAACAGCTTCTTCTAAGTCTTCTTGACTAACAACTGTTCTCTTGTGTTTTACTGCTCTTAAAGCAGCTTCATTAACAATATTTGCAAGGTCTGCTCCTACTGCTCCTGGAGTGGATTTTGCAATAGCTTCTATATTAACATCGCTAGATAGTTTTACATCTTTTGAATGTACCCTAAGGATTGATTCCCTGCCTATTAAGTCTGGTCTATCAACTATTACTCTTCTATCAAATCTTCCTGGTCTTAATAAAGCCTTATCTAAAATCTCAGGTCTATTAGTTGCAGCAAGTATAACTACACCTTTTGAGGAATCAAAACCATCCATTTCAGCAAGAAGCTGATTTAATGTCTGCTCTCTTTCATCATTTCCACTTATATTTCCTTCTCTACTTTTACCAATAGCATCAATTTCATCTATAAATATTATACAAGGTGCTTTTTCTTCTGCTTGCCTAAACAAATCTCTTACTCTAGAAGCTCCCATTCCTACAAACATTTCAACAAAATCTGAACCTGATAAAGAAAAGAATGGTACTTTTGCTTCACCTGCTACAGCTTTAGCTAATAAAGTTTTACCTGTTCCTGGAGGTCCAACTAGTAATGCTCCTTTAGGTAATCTAGCACCTATTTGTGTATATCTTTCTGGCTTATGTAAAAAATCAACTATTTCTTTTAAAGATTCTTTAGCTTCTTCCTGTCCAGCTACATTTTCAAAGGTTATTCCAGTTTCATCCTCGGCATACAGTTTAGCTGTATTTTTCCCAAAGGACATAACTCCTCCACCCATCTTTTTATCCATTTTGCCAAACATAAGTCTAGATAAAAAGAATAATAATATAAATGGTCCAACCCAATATAATAGTAAGTCTAATATAGGAAATGCCTCAGGTTGCTTTCCTTCATAATCTACTCCAGCCGAATCCAATTCTTCTATTAATTTATCATCATTAAGTGGTATAACATAAACACTCTTTCCGTAGTATTCACTATCTTTAGTAGGCGTAATCGTAATTATGTTATCTGCAATCACTATTTTTTCTATTTGCTTCTCACTAATCATTTCTTTAAATTCATTATACTTAAGTTTTTTTGTCATTAACGCACTTTTAGAGTAATTTATAGCTACAACAAAAACTAAAGCTATAACCCCATAGATAACGTATTTTAACATCTTATTATTTTTAAACATAAAACATTTCACCTCTTTTTCATTCGTCTACTTTAACATTCCTACTCTATTAAATGGAAATACCCTTACTTGCGCTTTTCCTTTAATTTCATGTCCATCGATATATGGATTTGCCCAATATCTAGCATCAGCAGAATTTGCCCTATTATCTCCTAAGAAGAAATACTTTCCTTCTGGAACAGTAAAACTACCATTATATATTGATGGATTCTTTACATATTCCTCACTAGTTTCATCACCATTTATATATACTTTTCCTTCTTTTATTTCTACTTTATCATTAGGTAAAGCTATTAATCTCTTAATTAAAGTATCCCCAAGTTCATTAGAATAAAAAACTATTATATCTCCTCTTTGTAACTTTTCTAAATTATATACTTTTGTTACAAATAGCTGATCCCCTTTTTCTAATGTTGGTTTCATTGATTCACTTGGTATATATACTTTAAATAAAAGAAATTTATTTATTATTAATGTAGCAATTAAAGCTAGTACTACAGGTAATATCCAATCAAATAAAAATCCTTTCATCCCAGATACCTTTTTTGTCTCTTCTTCTTTAATATTTTCTTCAACATCTTTGACTTCACTAACATTGTCTTCGTTAATATTCTCTTGCATTTACTCCTCCCACATACCTTCCATTAGTTTTTTAATCTCATCTTTTCTCTTAATTGTAGCCTCTTCATCTACATAATATCCATCTTCTCTTTTTAATATAACCTTACCTTCTTTAACAATACCAAAAATATTTGTCAATTCTATATCAACCATCTCTTTTTTTTCAGTTTCGCATACAGCATATCTACCTTCAATCCTATCAACTATATAGATTGATGACATTTTTCCTCCTCCTTAAAAGGTTCTCTTTAATTATATCATATTTTAAAAAGTTTTAATGTATGAGTTTTATTTTACCTCTTATAAACAGAAAAAGCTATATAGTTTTATAAATTTTTTGAAAATTAAAAGACGACTAAGTCGTCTTTTATTAATTATATTTCATTTCTAATTAAATCTTCATAGGTTTCTCTTTTACAAATCAATTTTTCAGTGTTATTTTGAACCATAACTACTGCAGCTCTTGGAGTCTTATTGTAATTATTTGACATTGAATATCCGTATGCTCCAGTTGACAATATTGCTAGTATATCTCCACTATTAACCTTCTGCATTTCAATAGAATTTAAAAGTATATCTCCTGATTCACAGCATTTCCCTGCAATAGCTACTCTTTCTCTATAATCACTTATTACATTGTTAGCCACTAAACATTCATACTCAGCTCTATATAATGATGGTCTTATATTATCTGTCATACCACCATCAACAGATACATACTTTCTAATTCCAGGAATCTCTTTTATGGAACCAACAGTATAAATAGTAGTTCCAGCATTACCTACTATGGATCTTCCTGGTTCTATAGTAATTATAGGTCTATCTATATTTAAGTCTTCACATACCTTATCTACTTTATCTAATATGGCTTTGCAATAATCACCAGTTTCTTTAGGACTATCTCCATCAGTATAGAATATACCAAAACCGCCGCCTAAATCTAACTCTGGCACAACATATCCTGTTTCTTGTTTGATTTTATATATTAGATTTAACATTATTTCAGCTGCATCCTCATAAGGTTCAATATCGAAAATTTGTGATCCAATATGGCAATGTACTCCACAAAGTTCAACATTTTGTAGATCTATAGCTTTTCTTACTGCATCCATGATTATATTTCCAACTGGTGCAAAACCAAATTTAGAATCGATTTGACCTGTTTTTATATATTCATGAGTATGTGCTTCTATTCCAGGAGTTATTCTTAGATATATTTTTTGCACCTTATTATTTTCTTTAGCTATTCTATCTACTTGTTCCATTTCATAAAGATTGTCTACAACAAATCTTCCAACCCCATAACTTACACCTAAATTAATTTCATCTATAGTTTTATTATTTCCATGAAAATATATTTTTTCTAAAGGAAACCCTGCTCTCTTTGCAGTAAACAGTTCTCCACCAGATACAACATCAAGATATAAGTTTTCCTCCATAACTAATCTACACATATCTAAAGTTAAAAATGCTTTTCCTGCATAAGCTACTCTATTGCCCCTAGCTTCGCATTGAAACTCATTATAATAATCTCTACAATTTGAGCGTATAAGCTCCTCATCCATTATATATAAAGGAGTTCCATATTTTGCTGCTAATGCGCTTGTATTTATTCCTCCGATTGTCAAATGATTGTTTTCTACTTTCATGCTACCAAATAATTTCATTTTTAATTCCCCCTTATTTATTTACCCCAAAAACAAAAGTCACAGAAAAATCTGTGACGGATAGAGTCTCAATATAGGTTCTTGTAAAAGGCAACTATAAATGAATCACCATTGATAATATTACAATCAGCCTACCTTGTAGCTCTCCACATAACGTGACAGTCAGGCACATATTATGTACATGACCAGAGATAAATCCTGCCGGTATTACCTCTTCGGCTGTTGTTCCTTTCTCTAGACATCTTAGCTTGCCGGCTCAATCTAAATACTATTAACTAACAGCACCTCTACCCTAGGTATATATATTCTATATATACTATTCAACTTATTGATACAATGATATCATATTAAATATATTTGTCAACACTTTTTTATGAATTTCTGTACTTATCCATTAAGTCACTCATAATATCGCCACCTAATGGAGGTGTATAAGTTATAGCATTGGCACCAGCTAGTATTGTTTCTCTGATACTTTCTTCTGTAGGTCCTCCTGTTGCTATAACTGGAAATTCAGGATATTGGTCCTTTATTCTCTTTACTATAGCTGCAGTATCTTTACCACCTGATACGTTTAGTATAGTGGCTCCTGACTCTATTCTTTCCTCTATGTTTTCATTTTCAGAAACCATAGTAACTATAACAGGTATATCAATAGTGTTTCTAATTTTTTTAATTATTTCATTTGATGTTGGAGCGTTTACTACTACTCCCATAGCACCTTTAAACTCTGCATCAAGAGCTAAGTTTACTACTCTTTTCCCTTGAGTTATTCCCCCACCTACACCACAAAAAACAGGCACATCTGCTGCCATAACTAATGCTTGAGTTATTAATGGTTGAGGAGTGAAGGGATATACAGCTATAATTGCATCTGCATTGGTGTTTCTTATTATAGCAACATCAGTTGTAAATAGTAACGACTTAATTCTTTTCCCAAATATCTTTATTCCACTACAATTTCTTATAATAGTAGGTACTTCAATTACATGGTTTCTTAGTATGCCTTTTATTTCTGGTACAAATTTAGATTCTTTTATCGACATATGTTTTCCCTCCACAAAGTATTATAAATATATTATAATACTTATAAATATACTAATAAATGGTTTCAACTTCAATTTTATAAATTTTATTTTAAGGGGGTATATATGACCGCAACAAAAAAATTAATAAAAAACTATCTTTATTATTTTCTTCTTTATGGATTGATGATCATAATCCCACTGATTTCTACAGAACTTAATATACTTTATTTAGGATTAAAAAATATTCTAACTACTCCAGATATCCTTCTGACCGACTATTTCGCTATAGGTGGAATTGGAGCTACCTTCATAAATGTTGGGTTGACTGGTTTATCAATGATAGCTCTTTTAATACGCATTGGAGTAAAGCCAAATGGTTCTACTATAATGTCTTTATGGCTAACTACTGGATTTTCGTTTTTTGGAAAAAACATAATAAATATATGGCCAATTATTATAGGGGTTTGGCTATTCTCTAAATACAAAAAAGAACCTTTTCTTAATTATATATTAATAGCTTTACTTGGTACAACATTATCACCTACTGTAACTC
This sequence comes from Clostridium sp. YIM B02506, assembly GCF_022324845.1. Classification (NCBI taxonomy): domain Bacteria; kingdom Bacillati; phylum Bacillota; class Clostridia; order Eubacteriales; family Clostridiaceae; genus Clostridium; species Clostridium sp. YIM B02506. The sequence goes on along the minus strand of NZ_JAKGTG010000009.1, from coordinate 11,725 downwards.
AACTGAGTTTCACTAGTCAATTTTCTTTTATTGAAGGTTATGTACTTGGATTTTTATTAGGAATATGTATTGGATTTATTTTACCTCCTATTTCATCCTATTGTTTAAGACTTCACCAAGGATTTAATTTATATAATTTAGGGTTCTCTGGAGGCCTTTTGGCAATGTTTATAATGTCAATTTATAGATCTTTGGGAATAGACTTTGAAAGCAACCTGATTTTATTTCATGATAGCCACAAATTTTTATCTATAATTGTGATAATTATATGCATATCATTACTACTAATATCATTAACAGGTAATAATAAATATAATATAGTAAACTCCCTAAGGTTAATAAATAAATCTTCTGGAAGACTTGTAAGTGATTATTTTTTGATGTATGGAAATCGTGTATATGCAAATATGGGTATCATGGGGTTGATATCTTTAATTATAGTATTTATACTAGGAGGAGAGTTAAATGGCCCTTTGATGGGTGCAATTTTTACAATAATAGGATTTTCAGCTTTTGGTAAACATCCCAAAAACACATTACCCGTTATTTTAGGTGCAACCCTATCAGCTTCTATTAATATACTTGATGTGAACTCACCTCAAATGTTGATTTCTATACTATTTTCTACTTGTTTAGCTCCAATAGCCGGTAACTTTGGTTTCATATATGGAGTAATAGCTGGATTTTTACACGTATTTTTAGTTACTAATATAGGCTATGTCCACGGAGGATTAAATTTATATAACAATGGCCTGTCAGGAGGTTTTGTTTGTGTAATTATGCTTCCTCTTATACATGCATTTAAAAAGGAGAATGTAAATGAAAAACACTATTGATAAAAGTATAAAAATGTTAAGTGAGCTAACTGCTTATTTTTATAAATTAGGAGCCACTTCTTTAGATATTGAGACCTGCAATGAAAACAGCATAAAAATAAAAATCAGCGGCAAAACAGATACCTTTACCTCTTCTGATTTAGAAGATATAAATAGAGTTTTAAGTGTTCCTAGATTACATGAAATTGAAGAATATTATTGGGAATTAAATGGTGATTTTCACTCTTCCTCAGAACTTTCGTTATTAGGAATGATGATAGATCATTTTGAAATAAATTATAAAAACAACCTTTTAACTATATCTGTAGAAAGATATAATTAGAAATAAGCAGATAAACATGGTTTTATCTGCTTATTTCACAAGTAAAAGCTTTAGTTCCCTTATATCCTATCTCTTTAAGAACCTTTTTAACTACTTTTTTACCTACTTCATCTTCGCTCATTTCACATAAAGCATCCTCTATTTTGCTCCAATCAATCCATTCAACTTCTGATGATTTATTAATTTCTCCACTTTTATATTTAGCCATATAAGTTAACATCAATAAATCCTTATCTTTAACAAAATCACTGCCTAAATACTTTATCTCTTCAATTTCTATACCAGTTTCCTCTTTAACTTCCCTATATACAGTGTCTTCAACAGTTTCATTAGTTCCAACATAACCAGAAACTAGTACCTTTGAATTTTTAAAAATGTAACTTTGCTTTAATAATAGTATTTCATCGTCCTTAACCACAGCTATTACTGCGCATGGTTTAGGAGTATCAAAAAACATCATATCATCACTACTACAATAAGGAACCCCACCTTCATCCCAGCTATCTCTTATCTCTAACTTTTTCCCACACAATGGACAAAATTTAAACTTCATTTTTTGTTCCTCCCCATCAAACTAGAACTTCCTCACTGGAGTAAGTTCGAAAAACTAAATCAAAGATTTAGATTCTCACTTTCACTTCATTAAAAATACTTATAGAGTCTTCGGTAACCCTACAGTTATATGCAAATATATCTACACCATTTTCTTTTGCAAATTTAACCGCTTTGCCAAAGTTCTCATCCATTTCATAATTAGGTCTAAAATTATTTACTTCTTCTAATTGAATTAAGAAAAGTATTCCAGCACCCTTTCCTTGTTTTTTAGCTTCCACTAATTCTAATACATGTTTTGTTCCTCTTTCAGTTGGAGCATCTGGAAACCTTGCTTCACCACTAAATTCTAAAGTAACTCCTTTAACTTCTAAGTAGTACTCTTCTCCAAAATCATTACTTAACTTAAAATCAAATCTACTTTTCCCAAATGTTTTTTCTCTCTCAATTAAATTATACACTTTTAGTGAAGGTATGACACCATTTTCTAACGCCTCTCGTACTACTTTATTTGGTACCTGTGAATCTATGCTGATTAATTTATCTTCTTTATAAACAGCCATTAAGTCATACCTTGTTTTTCTACTAGGATTTAACTCTTCTCTAAGTATAACCGTAGCTCCTTCTTTAAGAATTTCTCTACATCTTCCTGTATTAGGAACATGTACAACCTCCTCTTTACCATCAACTAATACATGTGCATTAAATCTATTTGGCCTTTTTATAAACTTTGCCCTTTTAATATTATTTTTAAATATCATTTATTTACCGCCTTTTATTATTATCAACATAATCCACAATACTTTTCCACAGCTCTGTGGATAGTTTTTTCTTCTATTACTTAAAAATAGCATCTACTTATCTTAGATAAATAGATGGCTATTATGACATTTTATTTATTATACTTTTTCAAAACATCCTCAATTTCCTCTATAGGAATAGGTTTAGAAATATAATAACCTTGAATTAAATCACAGTTATTATTAATCAAATATCTATACTGCTCCTCAGATTCTACCCCTTCAGCTACAACTTCTAAATTCATTTGATGCGCTAGCTTTATTATTGTACCTACTATAGCATTATCATCTTTTTCATTACATAGTTCATCTACAAAAAGTTTATCAATTTTTAAGGTATCAAATGGGATATCTTTTAGATAAGTAAGGGATGAATATCCTTTTCCAAAATCATCTAAAGATATTTTTACACCGATCTTCTTTAATTCATTAATTTTAGATATATTTGTTTCTATGGATTCCATTAAAATTGACTCTGTTATCTCTATGTTAATATATCTAGGGTCAACTCCACTTCTTTTTATGATATCATTAACCATATCAATAAAATCTTTTTGAACCAATTGTATTACAGATACATTTACTGCTACACTTATATTTTTTTCGCCTTTATTATGCAAGCTTTTAATAAAATAGCATGCATTCTCTAACACCCATTTTCCTATAGGTATTATCAATCCAGTTTTTTCAGCTATACCTATAAATTTAAATGGTGATACAAGTCCTAAGTTTGGATTATTCCATCTAATAAGTGCTTCAAATCCATCTATCCTAGAGTCATATGGATTATATTTAGGCTGATAATGTAATATAAACTCATTGTTCTCAAGAGCTGTTCTTAGATTATCTTCCATAATAACCATTTCCACTATATCATCATTCATCCATTGTTCAAAAAATACATAATTTCTTTTCCCCGACTCTTTAGCCTTGTACATTGCAGTATCAGCATTCTTAAATAATTCTTCAAAGCTATCGCCATCCTTAGAATATAATGCAGCCCCAAAGCTTGCAGAAGTAATAATATTTATACCATTTATAACTATACTATTTCTTAGCTCCTCTAACATATTATTAAGATATGACTCAACACTCTGCTTTTCATAAACGTTAGTAATTAAAATTAAAAATTCATCTCCCCCTAGTCTAGCAACAATATCTGATTCTTTGGTACATTTTTTAATTCTATTAGCTATTTCTATTAATAGCTTATCCCCTATAGTATGTCCAAAAGAATCATTAATATTTTTAAAATTATCTAAATCCATAAATATTAGTGCATTGCTATCTGATCTGGTTATAACTTCATTAAAATTATTTACGAACTGAGTTCTATTAGCTAATCCAGTAAGATTATCAAAAAAAGCCATTTGTTTTATTTTTTCTTCATGTATCTTTTTATCATGTATGTCAGAGTGAGAACCAACGATTCTAAAAGGTTTTCCATTATTATCCCTCATAGATTTTCCTCTAGCATGAATCCATTTATATTCTCCGCTACTAGTAAGTATCCTATAACTACATGAAAAACTATCAGTACAACCACTTGCTATTTCTTCAATTGAATTTTTAGCTATATAATAATCCTCAGGGTGTACAAGCTCAAACCACTTATCCATATCTACAGTTTTTTCAATAGGTAATTCAAAGATCTTATGCCATCTTTCAGAAAAATATCTCTCACCTGTCTCTAGATTTATTTCCCATATACCATCATTAGTGGTCTCAAAAATAAGCCTGTACATTTCTTCATTTTTCTGAATAACTTCTTTATTTTCCTCAAGCTGCTCATATTGAGTTCTAAGTTCTTCATCTGATGCTGCCAGTTCTTCATATAATGCCGATAATTCATAGTTATTCTTCATTAATTTTTTCTCAGCTTTTTTACGACTTATAATATTTATAAGCATAATAAAAACCAGTGATAATAAAAGCAATATTATAGAAATAACTATCCATATTAACTTCTTATATGTTTTATACATACTAGGCTTTTCATTTATTATAATACTTCCAGCTGGCAAATCCTTTTCAGATATGTCATACATCTGCATTACATTATAATCATATATACTTTCAGTAGAATATTCCGAATTTAATGGAATATCATCTGCTTTTTCTCCACTTAATATTCTAGCTGCCATCTTCCCAGCATCCTTACCATGTCCTTCTGCTGTTAGGAGACTTCCTCCCAAAGTTCCATATCCTAAATTCATCTCATAAAGTTGAAATATAGGTCTATGAATTTTTGAACTTAAAAGCTTCGTCATATTTTCAACATCTAAAGTTTTTTCATTTATATCTCTTGTATACGACGAGAGCAGCACTATACTATCTTTATCTATTTCTGGCAAGGTATTATCTAAATCATCTATGGCTATATTGTTTAATTGCACTAAATTTATATTTCTGCCTATTTCATTTAATGCATTTTTTACTTCATTAAAAGACCCTATTCCAGTTTCTGTATTATCATGTATTAAATAGATATTTTTTGCCTTTGGAACTATATTAAGTGCTGCTTCTATAGTTCCTTTAGGATCTATACTTTCAAATATCCCTGTAATGTTATCCTGCCCCTTTATCATATGTCTAGCAACATCTTCATACACTCCTGAAAAAATAACTGGCACATCTTTAAACAGTTCATTTCTGTTATTAATTACAAATTCAAGTGCAGAATCATCCGTAGTTATTATTTCATCTATATCCATTTTGCCATACTTATATTTTATAAGTTCTTTAAATAATTCTACATTACGTTCCTCGGGATAGTTCTTCCAATCCATATATTCTATATGAATATTAACCTCCGGTACATAATCTTTTATTTGCTCTACTATCCCGTCTACTTCATTATTAGTCCATGAATAGGCTGAATCATATGAGTTTAGAATTAATACTCTTTTATCTTTAATTTCTTGTGAGTGTACAGTTTCAGGATATATTAATAAATTTAATAAGAATGTAATAACCATTATCTCTTTAATAAATGTTTTAATGTACCTTTTATTTTTACATAAATATCTGTCCCTAAACACCCTATCACCCCACCAAAAATGTCTTTTTATTCTTTTTCTACAAATTTCTTTATTAACATTATAATATATTGGAAAACCATTGTCTATTAAGGATAGTTATTTAAGTCATTTAAATATTTAGTATATAAATTTTCAACACAAAAAACCACTCTTTAATGAGTGGTATAAATTCTTATTAATAAAATTATTACATATATATAAACTCCTTATATCTGCAGCTATAGGGAGTTATATAGATTATGGTGACCCCTAGGGGAATCGAACCCCTGTTACCACCGTGAGAGGGTGGTGTCTTGACCGCTTGACCAAGGGGCCATAAAATTTGGCGACTTCCTACTCTCCCACACAGTCTCCCGTGCAGTACCATCGGCGTAATAAAGCTTAACAATCCTGTTCGGAATGGGAAGGTGTGTTACCTTTATGCCATTATCACCAAATATAAGCAGACATTCAAAATTTCACATTTTGTATGGTCGCTTATCCTAACAGCTACGCTGAAAGGACTTAGGAAAGAATTTTGTTCTTTCAAAATTGCACATAAGTGAGGGTCTAAATCTATGACTTAGTTCCCCGAACTTACTCATTAGCTTTAGCTAAGGAGTTTTCTTTAATAATAATATTATATATTCCAGTTAACTTTTGGTCAAGCCCTCGATCTATTAGTATGAGTCAGCTAAATATGTTACCACACTTACACCCCTCACCTATCAACCTTGTGTTCTTCAAGGGATCTTACTAGATTACTCTATGGGAAATCTTATCTTGAGGTGGGCTTCACGCTTAGATGCCTTCAGCGTTTATCCCTTCCCGACTTAGCTACCCAGCTATGCTCCTGGCGGAACAACTGGTACACCAGAGGTCAGTCCATCCCGGTCCTCTCGTACTAAGGACAGCTCCTCTCAAATTTCCTACGCCCGCGACGGATAGGGACCGAACTGTCTCACGACGTTCTGAACCCAGCTCGCGTGCCGCTTTAATGGGCGAACAGCCCAACCCTTGGGACCTACTTCAGCCCCAGGATGCGACGAGCCGACATCGAGGTGCCAAACCTCCCCGTCGATGTGGACTCTTGGGGGAGATCAGCCTGTTATCCCCGAGGTAGCTTTTATCCGTTGAGCGATGGCCCTCCCACGAGGTACCACCGGATCACTAAGTCCGACTTTCGTCCCTGCTCCACTTGTAGGTGTCGCAGTCAGGCTCCCTTCTGCCTTTGCACTCTTCGAAGGATTTCCGACCCTTCTGAGGGAACCTTTGAGCGCCTCCGTTACTTTTTCGGAGGCGACCGCCCCAGTCAAACTGCCCATCTAACAATGTCCTGTCACCAGATTCATGGTGTCCAGTTAGAATTCCAGTACTATCAGGGTGGTATCCCAAGGTTGACTCCACTAAAGCTGACGCCCTAGTTTCCCAGTCTCCCACCTATCCTGTACAGACAATACCGAAACTCAATGCTAAACTACAGTAAAGCTCTACGGGGTCTTTCCGTCCAATCGCGGGTAGCAAGCATCTTCACTTGCACTACAACTTCGCCGGATTTGCAGTTGAGACAGTGCCCAAATCATTACGCCATTCGTGCGGGTCGGAACTTACCCGACAAGGAATTTCGCTACCTTAGGACCGTTATAGTTACGGCCGCCGTTTACTGGGGCTTAAGTTCACACCTTCGCTTGCGCTAAGTGTTCCCCTTAACCTTCCAGCACCGGGCAGGCGTCAGCCCCTATACATCAGCTTTCGCTTTAGCAGAGACCTGTGTTTTTGCTAAACAGTTGCTTGGGCCTATTCTCTGCGACCTACTCTCGTAGGCACCCCTTCTCCCGAAGTTACGGGGTCAATTTGCCGAGTTCCTTAACTGCAATTCTTCCGCCGGCCTTAGGATTCTCTCCTCACCTACCTGTGTCGGTTTGCGGTACGGGCACTACTTTTCTCCCTAGACGCTTTTCTTGGCAGCGTGGAATCATGTACTTCATCCATAAATGGACTTCCCCATCACACCTCAGAATTGTTAAGA
>NZ_JAKGTG010000009.1:0-4069 GCF_022324845.1 Clostridium sp. YIM B02506 | reverse complement strand
TCGATGGTAGTGGTATAGGAATATCAACCTATTGTCCATCACCTACGCCTTTCGGCCTCGGCTTAGGTCCCGACTAACCCTCAGCGGACGAGCCTTCCTGAGGAAACCTTAGGTTTTCGGCCTGTGAGATTCTCACTCACATCTCGCTACTAATGCCAACATTCTCACTCGTAAACAGTCCACCGCTCCTTTCGGTACGACTTCTGCCCGTTTACGACGCTCCTCTACCGCTTACATTACTGTAAGCCCGTAGCTTCGGTGGTAAGTTTGAGCCCCGAACATCTTCGGCGCAGGATCTCTCGACTAGTGAGCTATTACGCACTCTTTTAATGAGTGGCTGCTTCTAAGCCAACATCCTAGTTGTCTTCGAAATCCCACATCCTTTTCCACTTAACTTACACTTTGGGACCTTAGCTGACGATCTGGGCTGTTTCCCTTTTGACTACGGATCTTATCATTCGCAGTCTGACTGCCGAACTAATAGTATATGGCATTCGGAGTTTGATAAGGTTCGGTAAGCGATATGCCCCCTAGCCCATTCAGTGCTCTACCTCCATTACTCATATTCGACGCTAGCCCTAAAGCTATTTCGAGGAGAACCAGCTATCTCCGAGTTCGATTGGAATTTCTCCGCTATCCACAGCTCATCCCATGGTTTTTCAACACCAACGTGGTTCGGTCCTCCACGAGATTTTACTCTCGCTTCAACCTGGCCATGGATAGGTCACCCGGTTTCGGGTCCACGACATGCAACTTTGTGCCCTATTAAGACTCGGTTTCCCTTCGGCTCCGTACCTTAAGTACTTAACCTCGCTACATATCGTGACTCGTTGGCTCGTTCTACAAAAAGCACGTCATCACACATATAAAGTGCTATGACCGGTTGTGGGCATACGGTTTCAGGTTCTATTTCACTCCCCTCCCGGGGTTCTTTTCACCTTTCCCTCACGGTACTTCTTCACTATCGGTCATCGGGTAGTATTTAGCCTTGGGAGGTGGTCCTCCCTGCTTCCCACAAGGTTTCACGTGTCTCGTGGTACTCTGGATCAGAACTTACTATTTCGCGTTTTCATCTACAGGACTATTACCTTATGCGGTGGAACTTTCCAGTTCTCTTCGATTAACGTAATTTAGCTTTTATGTTCTGTCCGCAACCCCAGAAATAAATTTCTGGTTTGGGCTCTTTCCCTTTCGCTCGCCGCTACTTAGGAAATCGATTTTTCTTTCTCTTCCTTCAGGTACTTAGATGTTTCAGTTCCCTGAGTTTACCCTCCATAAGCTATGTATTCACTTATGGATACATGGGGTTTCCCATGTGAGTTTCCTCATTCGGAGATCTCTGGATCACAGGCTATTTGCGCCTACCCAGAGCTTTTCGCAGCTTATCGCGTCCTTCTTCGGCTCCCGATGCCAAGGCATTCACCATACGCCCTTTATATCTTGACCTATCTTCAAAACGTTATTAACTTCGCATTGCGTTGTCGACTTCCTCGCTCTGATGCTCACTTATTGAATAAGCTCCGCTTCTCACTCGTCGTCTCCTAGCACTACTCGTTCCTAACGTTTTTCAGCTCAATTAACTATTGCTATTGAACATTTTATCAATATACAGATTTGATTCTGAAACTATTGATAAATTAACTTAGTAGCTTAAATTAACTTTAGATAACTAATTATTTTTCAGAAATTCAATACCTTGAATTTCTTCCTTAACTCTCAACTATCCATTCTTAATTTTCAACTAAATAAGTTGTCATTCTATAAAGAATATTGATTATTTTGCCAACTGGCTTTAAATATATATTACTTTACTTACTTACTCTAAAGAGTAAGTTCGAATTTCTAAATCAAAGATTTAGATTCTCACTTATGTGCAATTTTCAAAGAACTTATCGCCTCTATCTTGGCGACAAATAGTATTATATAAATATACTTACTAATTGTCAATATGCTTTTTAAATTTTTTAGAGATTTTTTTGTATATTTTCTTCAAAAGCTATCTATTAACTTTTTTTCATATATTCTCTTAATCTTTGCTTATAGTATTCTACTTTATAAGTTTATACTTTTGGTATCTGCTATTAGGTCTATTGGGTAATGTATAAGTTATAATATTAACTTTTAATAATCTATTAATTGCTCTTTTTAAATTACCATTTATAATTCCATATCCTAATGCTTCAATTATTTCCTTCTTAGACATCTCCTTCTCATCTAATAATTCAAGTATTCTCTTTTCAGTATCATTTATATAGAGCTCTTTAAATCTATCTTGAGCCTCATCTTGCACCCTGTCTTGGGCCCTTCCTTCCAAGAAACAAGAATTTATAGGTAATCTAACTAAAAAGTAGGTTCTTTCTTCATCAGTTTCAAATATAGGTTTAGGTGAATTGTTCTTTTCCATACACTCAATGATCTTAGATAAACCTGTTGCTCTTCCATCTGCAAACTTCATAGCTTTAAGGAATTCTCCCAGCCTCCTATTTCTATATCTTCTAGCTATTACTTTTCCTTTATTAATATCCTCAATCTTTATTGATTTATCCGCTCCTGGATAACTTATTATAGCTATCTCTTCTTTCTCTATTCTAACTTCTATGGGATTATTATCCATGTAGTCTCTATGGTACACAGCATTAACTAAAGCTTCTTTAATAGCTTCATCTGGATAATTAAACATCTTTAGTTCATTGCCTTCCTCATTTAATTTAATAACCTTTTCCTTTATAACTGAATTTCTAATATAAATTAGCACCCCCAATAACTGAGTATATATTGATCCTTTAAAAACACTTTCCGAAAAATTTCTTCCCTCGGAAACATCATTAAAATTCACAACCTCAATTTGACAACTTGGAAAAAATCTTTCAGGAGCATCACTAAACATTAATAAACCTATATTTTTAACCTTAACTTCCTCATTAAATATTTCTAGTACATTCATCTCACCTAACAAATTTTCTATAGGCTGCTTTCCAACCTGCCAATATAGCTGATTTTCCGAAGATCTAAAATACTCTTTTATTAAATCTAACTTTAAATCTCCAATATCAGCATAGTTATTCACTCTATCATCAAAGGGAACATTTTCTCTTTCTTCGTAAAAATTATTTGATATCTTCGCTTCTGCTTTAAAATCTCTAGCTAAACTTACTAAGTTGTCTTTTTCTTCTATAGCAAACCCACCCTGCTCCTTTATAATCCCATAATAACATCTTATAGAATCATCTATAATTCTACTAATTCTGATATTCACATTTGGATGCATCATTCTCATCTCAGTAACCATATTAACCGTTGATTTTCTAAGTCTAACATTTTTAGTAACATCATATTCTTCATTTTCTGTAGATATATTTAGACTATTAATAATAACTTTCTTCTTTACTTCTTCTTTAGAAACCTTGGAATTACTATTAACTTTTTCTTCTACAGGTTGAGGAACCTTCTTCTCAAACTCTTTTAATTCCTTTTCACTATTATCAAAAAAGAATTCCTCTATAACCACACCTTCAACTTCATCAGTATCATACCAATGTGATTCACTTAAAATATCATCATCATTCCCAATCACTTCTTTAATAGCTTTCTTCTTACCCATAACCATCCTCCCACAAGTTCTTCTCTATATACTATGACTCCAAATCTAAAAGAGTTTCTATATTTCTGATGTTCTGCACTTCTGATTTTCTGCACTTCTGCACTGTAGGAGCGTTTCTCAGCTCCATCAAATTCCTTCTACTAAAGGATTAGACTGGCGCTGAAAGACGCGCCTACCGAATAGGAGTGCAAGTCTCATTAAATTCCTTTTAATTTCTACACTGTAGAAAGTGTTTCTCAGCCTTTATTAAATTCCTTTCACCAACTAATTAGACTTCTATTAAAAAATACGACAAAAAAGGTTACTAGATAAATCTAGTAACCTTTAACATTATCTCAAAATTAAACAGAGGAAAACGTAAATCTTTGTCAATTATATTGACTGAATTTTATACTTAAATTCTACTAAGTTGTAGTTTTAAGTAATTTCTCCATAGAAAGGAGGTGATCCAGCCGCAGGTTCTCCTAC
>NZ_JAKGTG010000008.1:0-147592 GCF_022324845.1 Clostridium sp. YIM B02506 | reverse complement strand
ATTGAAGAATTGAAGAATTGAAGAATTGAAGAATTGAAGAATTGAAGAATTGAAGAATTGAAGAATTGAAGAAAGCAAGAATTGAAAAATTCTTGCTTTCTTGAATAATAAATAAAAATATTTTTAAGCCTCTAAGATCTCAGCTTCAAGATTATCCATAAGTTCTTGAACTTTGACTATCTTATCTAAGCGATATGCATTTTCTCCGCAGAATACTAGCCCATTATCTACATCACCTTTAACTGAGTTTATCAAAGCTTCAGTTATGCAATATGGGGTTGTAGCTGGATTACATGGTGTTAAACAAGCGTAACACTTAGTAACTTTAGAGCCTTCAAGTTCAACTTTTTTCATGAATGGATTTTTTATAGCACGACCAGGCATACCAGCAGGACTTTTAACAATACCTATATCTTCACGTGAACTATTTAAATAGGCATTTTTAAAGTTGATGTGAGCATCACATTCTTCAGTAGTTACAAATCTTGTAGCCATTTGAACTCCGCTGGCACCAAGTTTTAAGTACTTTGCAATATCGGAACCAGTAAAAATTCCACCAGCAGCAATTACAGGAATAGATTTATTATATTTATCCTCATAAATCTTAACTGCCTCAACTATATCAACTATTATTTTATCGAAATCTATGTTATCTTCAATAAGTTCTTCTTTAGAGAATCCTAAATGTCCTCCAGCCTTAGGGCCTTCTACCACTATAGCATCTGGAGCTACACCATGGTGTTTATCCCAAAGTTTTAAAATAACATTACAAGCCTTTAGTGAAGAAACTATAGGAGCAAGCTTCACATTAAAACCTTTAGCTAATTTAGGTAAAGCCGTTGGAAGTCCAGCGCCTGAGATTATTAAGTCTACGCCAGCCTCTATAGCAGCTTTTACATGCTCATCATATTGTTTCATAGCTACCATAAGATTAACACCTATTACTCCATTTAAAGCATTTTCTTTAGCTGTTTTTATATGTTTTTTTAAAGCTCTTAGGTTAGCTTCAAGATTGTTAGTATAAAAATCTTCTTGGTCATAACCTATTTGAGCGCCTGATATTATACCTATACCACCTGCATTAGCAACAGCCGCAGCTAGCTTAGAAGAAGATACGCCTACACCCATTCCTCCTTGTATTATTGGTAGTTTAGATACTAAGTTTCCTATTTGTAGAGGTTTTATATTCACCATACACAACTCCTTTATATTAAAAACCTTTGAAAATAAAATACTTTCATAATCAAAGTATTTTATAGAGTAATTATAGATTATAATTAGAGAATTAACAAGATATAATATATATAATAAAATTAATAAATAATTTAAATAAGGTATTGAAATTATTATATATATGGTAGATGATAGAACAGTCAGAAAAAATAAAGATAAAGAGGTAAACAATGAGTATAACATTTGATAAACTTAATTTAAATAAAGACATGGTTGAAGCTTTACAAAACTTAAAGATAACAGAAGCTACAGAGGTACAAGAAAAATCTATCCCTTTAGCTTTAGAGGGAAAAAATATTTTAGCACAATCAGAGACAGGAACAGGGAAAACTTTAGCATATCTATTACCATTAATAGAAAAACTTCAAAAAGATAAAAAAGAGATGCAAGCTATAATACTTGCGCCTACTTATGAACTTTGCATGCAGATACATAATACAATTTTAGAACTAAAAAAGGAAAGCAACGTTTCTATAACATCTACTCAATTAATAGGCAGTGCTAATATAGCTAGACAGATAGAAAAATTAAAAGATAAACCTAACATATTAGTTGGATCAGCTGGAAGAGTATTAGAATTAATAAGAAAGAAAAAAATAACTGCGAGTACAATTAAAACTATAGTTCTAGATGAAGTGGATAAACTTTTAGATAACAAAAACATTCCTTTAATAAAAGAAATAGTAAAAAACACACAAAAGGTAGATCAATTTTTGATGTTTTCTGCAACTATTAATAATAGCAGTTTACAACTTTCTAAGGAATTAGTAGAAGACCTAGCGGTTATAAGAGTAAAGGGAAGTAATAAAGTAAATGAAGATATAACTCATAACTATATTATGGTTGAGGAAAGAAAAAAGATTGAATATTTAAGAAAGCTTATACATGCAGCTAGACCTAAAAGAGCAATAGTGTTTATAAGTAATAGCTTTAATGTTGATCAGACATTAGAAAAATTAAAATTTCATAAAATAAATGCAGCAACTATTCATGGAGATATAGATAAAGATGAAAGAAAAAATGCATTAGAAAGTTTTAGAAAAGGAAAAATTCAAGTATTGGTGGCATCTGATGTAGCAGCAAGAGGATTAGATATAAAAGGAGTTACTCATGTAATTAATCTAGATACACCAAGAGACCCTAAAAATTATCTTCATAGAGTAGGTAGAGTAGGTAGAGCTGGCGAAAAAGGAGAAGCATATTCTTTAGTTGATAATAGAGATCTTAATAACATAAGAATATATGAAAAAGATTTAAACCTAAAATTCAACAGAAAATATGTTTACATGGGAAAAGTATTGCAAGACTAAGAGTTTTAACATGATAAAATATTGGAAACTAATAAAAAAACAGTTATAATGAAATTAAGAAAATAAAGGGCGGATAATCCGCCTTTTATAATATTATCTTTGGAGGTAAGCTATATGAGCATGCATGAAAACGAAGTCATACTAGATTATTCAGTTAAGGACTTATTTGGAATCTTTATTAAAGTAGCAAAAAGAGATTTTCCTAATTTTAAAGAAAAAACAGCAGTAGGAACCAAAGTTGAAAAAAAGGTTGGAGCATACTCTGGAAAGACAGCAACTATGACTGTAGAAATAACTGATTTTGAGAGAAATAAGGTTTATGAGATAACTAGTACTAGTCCTAATGGGCAAGTATATACTTCAAGATATGAGTTTGAAGAGTTAGAAGAAAACAAAACAAAAGTATCTCTTAGCGAAACAGAGGCATCTGGAGGCATATTTGCAATAATTAATTCTTTTATAGTTAAATACTTATTTAAAAAGAGAATAAATAGAAGATTTGAATACTTTGTAAAAGGACTGGAAGCAGAAGCTAAAGAGTTAATTGAGAGAAGAGAAAATAGTGGCAGAAGAAAGAATGAAGACGATGATGGAGAAGATGAGGTTGAAGAGATAGCATCAGAAGAAGAATAAAAGATAATAATTAATGATGAAGGGACAGGGTAAAATGAAAAAAATTATAATAAATGCCGATGATTTTGGATTAACAAAAGGTGTGTCACTAGGTATACTGGATTCTATGGAAAAAGGTGTAGTAACAGAAACTACTGCCATGGCAAATGGACTATATATAAAGGAAGCTATTGAAGAGGCAAAAGTTAGAGGAGTAAAAAATATAGGAGTTCACCTAACTTTAACCTGGGGTAAACCAATACTTCCAAGAGAAGAGATAAAATCTATAGTTTCAGAAGAAGGGAATTTTCATAGAAGAATAGATTTAGTTGAAAATATAAACTATGAGGAAGTTAAAAAAGAATTTAAAGCGCAGATAGAAAAGATTATTTCCATGGGAATAGTGCCAACTCATTTAGATGGACATCATCATGCATTTGCGTTTACAAATGAAGGGCTAGATGTTGTATTTGAACTAGCAAAAGAATATAACCTTCCAGTTAGATGCCCATTTATAGAAAATTTAAATTACTTCAAAGATAATAATATAAAAACAACGGATGATATGTGTATCGATTTTTATAATGAAGGAGTAAGTGAAGATTACTTAATAAAAGTATTAGAAAATGCTAAAGATGGACAAATATTAGAAATAATGTGCCATCCAGCATATGTAGACGAGGATTTAATAAATGCAACCTCATATAACAAACATAGAGCAGAGGAATTTAAGGTTCTAACTTCAGAAAAAATTAAAACATATATTAAAGAAAATAATATCGAGCTTATAGGTTTTAATGAAATATAAATAAAAATAGACACTTCTAAAAAATTAGACTTTTAGAGGTGTCTATTTTTTTGTAGTTATATAACAAGAAGAGATATTGTTACCAACTTTTAATTCCAACATTGTTATAAGAAAATAAAGACTATAGTACCAATCAATTTACTGTATAGTATGGAAAAATAGAAGTAATACTAAATCTAGAAAATAAAAAGGAGTGATATTAAATGGCTCACAAAAATAACAAAAACTCTAAAGAAAATAAAAAAGCAGGTCAAAAAACTCAAAAGGAATTAAACAAAATGAAAATGGAGACAGCTAACGAAATAGGTTACTCAAAAGAATCAAGAAAACTTGGCAAAAATGAGCCTAGAAAAAGAGACCCAGAACAAAGTTAATAGCCTTTAGGGCTATTTTATTTTGCTTGCAATTATTGGATATAGAAATAAATTGTAACAAATTAACGATTAGGCTAAAATAGTATTAATTAGAAAATGTTGAGAGGGATTTTAAATGGATATTTTTTTAGCAAGGCAACCAATATTCGATAAAAAAAATAAAATAATAGCCTATGAATTATTATTTAGAACTGGAATGTTAAATAAATATAATAGTGTGGATGGAGATAATGCAACAATAGAAGTAATAAAAAATACTTTATTTAATTTTGGAATAGAAAAAATAGCTAAAAATAAAAAGGTATTTATTAATTTCACTGAAAATATTTTAAAATCCAACATTTTAGATTTGTTGTCTCCAGAATATGTAGTAGTTGAAATTTTAGAAAATATAGAACCAACCTTAGAGATAATTAATATATGTAAAAAGCTTAAGGAAATAAAATATACAATAGCACTAGATGACTTTGTTTTCCATAATAAATATAAGAGTTTGATGGAGTTTGTTGATATTATTAAAGTCGATTTTAGGATTACTAAAGGGGAAGAGCGAAAGGAAGTTATTAAAAAGATAAAAAACAAAAATATAAAGTTTCTGGCTGAGAAAGTGGAGACCATAGAGGAATTTAATGATGCAGTAAAATATGGGTATTCGTATTTTCAAGGCTATTACTTAAGTAAACCCATAGTTATATCAGGTAAAAAAATACCTGAAAATAAGATTATACATATGAGGTTATTAGAAGAATTAAACTCTAAGGACTTTTCATTAGAAAAGGTTGAAGAGTTGATAAAAAAAGATATATCTTTGTCTTATAAATTGCTCAGGATAGTTAATTCAGCTGAATTTGGATTAAAGTATAAAATTACATCCATAAAACAAGCTTTATCCTATACAGGAGAAATTCAGGTGAAAAAATGGTTGTACTTAGTATCAATAAAAGCTATAGGGGATGACAGGCCTGATTTTATAATATTTGAATCTTTAGCAAGAGCAAAATTTGGTGAATTAATATTTTTAAAAACAAGATTTAAAAATGATTCTTTTAATGCTTATTTAATAGGTATGTTATCTTTAGTTGATGTGATTTTAGAAAAACCAATAGATGAGATACTTGAGGAAATTTTAGTTGATGAGGAAGTAAAAAGTGCATTAATAGGAGAAAAAAACAATAAATATGGTTTCTTATTATCTTTAATATTAAATTATGAACAAGGAAAGATAGATAAGATATTTGAACTTATGGAATATTTTAATATTAGCACGGATGAATTAAGAAGTAGTTATATGGAGGCTATAGAGTGGAGTCATAGCAATAATTTATAACAAATATTTTAAGTAATAAAAACTTGCGCTAGCAAGAAAATTATGTTAATATAACTAATGTTCAAAACATATAGGGGTATGGCTCAATTGGTAGAGTAGTGGTCTCCAAAACCATTGGTTGTGGGTTCGAGTCCTACTGCCCCTGCCATAAAAAGACTTTAATTAAAATTTGATTAAAGTCTTTTTTTATTGCTTAAAATTTTATTACAAAAAAGACTTTTCATTGAATGAAAAATAAGTATATGATACTATAAAAGTTGTTGAATATTTGAAAAGAAGGTCAATTAATAAAATAGATTTACAATATTTTTAAAAGAAGAGAGGTTTTTTTTATGAAAGTTTTAATTACTGGAGCAAAAGGACAATTAGGAAAGCAAATTACTAATATATTAAGAAATGGACAATCGGAAATAGGTAAACTGTCAAAAGAATATGAAAATGTTGAAATCATAGGTGTGGATGTTGATGTACTTGATATTACAGATATTAATGCTGTAAGGAGTTATTTAACTGATGTTAAACCAGAAATAATAATAAATTGTGCAGCGTATACAAATGTAGATGCCTGTGAAAGCAATGAAGATTTAGCTTTTAAAATAAATGCGTTAGGACCTAGAAATTTGGCAATAATATCTAATGAAGTAAATGCTAAAGTGGTCCATGTATCTACTGATTATGTATTTAGTGGAGAAGGAACAGTGCCATTTAAGGAGTATGACGAAACAATACCTGTAAGTGTTTATGGAAAAACTAAACTAGCTGGAGAAAAATTTGTAAGAGAAATAGCTGACAAATATTATATAATAAGAACAGCTTGGCTATATGGATATGAAGGTAACAATTTTGTATATACTATAATTAAAGCAGGAAAAGAAAAAGGTTATTTAACAGTTGTAGATGATCAAAGAGGAAATCCAACCAATGCAGAAGATTTAGCACATCATATGTTAAAAGTTGCTGTTACAGAAGAATATGGTACATATCACTGCACAGGAACAGGAGAGTGTTCTTGGTATGATTTTGCTAGCAAAATCATTGAGTTTTCTAATATAGAATGTAAAGTTGATCCAGTTACTTCTAATGATTATGTAAGAGCGGCAAAAAGACCATCTTATTCATCTTTAGATAACATGATGTTAAGAGTTACTGTGGGAGATGAAATGAGAAAATGGGAAGATGCACTTAAAGTATTCTTAAATAATAAAAAATAACGTGTTTAGTAACCTATTTGTAAATATTATGAGGAATATGTTGCCTTTTTATACTCTATATATAAAGATTTAGTAACAAAATTTTAGTTTCATAGACACTATAAGCTAAGTATGGTAGAATTGTATTGCTAAAGTTATGAAAAAAATGGTATTCAAGCAATTTTAAATAAATCGAATTCTTAATTTTGGAGGGTAACATGCAAAATTTAGATTATAATATTTCTAAAAAAATCAACGGAGAAATAAGCATGAATTTAAAAATA
Source organism: Clostridium sp. YIM B02506 (assembly GCF_022324845.1). NCBI lineage: Bacteria > Bacillati > Bacillota > Clostridia > Eubacteriales > Clostridiaceae > Clostridium > Clostridium sp. YIM B02506. The sequence continues at coordinate 140,454 of NZ_JAKGTG010000008.1, read as the reverse complement.
TATTCACTTTTTAAAAGGATATTTGATGTTGTTAGTTCAACTTTATTATTAATAATTTTATCTCCATTGTTTTTGATTTTAATTGTCTTAGTTAAATTAGATTCAAAAGGCCCAGTGTTTTTTGGGCATAAAAGAATAGGATATAAAGGAGAAACCATAAGTGTCTATAAATTTAGAAGTATGGTTCAGAATGCAGAAGAGGTTTTAAGAAATTTTACACCAGAGCAAAAAGCAGAGTTTGAGAAAAATTTCAAATTAGATGATGATCCAAGAGTTACTAAAATAGGAGCATTTTTAAGAAAAACTAGCTTAGATGAACTTCCTCAACTAATTAATATAATTAAAGGGGACATGAGTGTAGTAGGTCCAAGGCCAATAGTTCAAAAAGAAGTAGTTAAATACGGCAAATATGCAGATAAGCTTTTTTCTGTAAAGCCAGGTTTAACTGGATTTTGGCAGGCTAACGGCAGAAGTGATACTACATATGATGAAAGAGTTCAAATGGATATGTATTATATAGATAATAGATCTACTTTATTAGATATAAAAATATTATTTAAAACAGTTATAGCTGTTATAAGAAAAGAAGGGGCAATTTAAAGCAAGAGGGGATGACACTAACTATGTTATGTGCATTAATAATGGCAGGTGGAAAAGGAACAAGATTTTGGCCGCTTTCTACAGAGGAAAAACCAAAACAATTTTTATCGTTAATAACTGAAGATACTATGCTTCAGATGACGGTGAAGAGATTGGAAGAATTAGTACCAGTAGATAGAATATTTATTTCCACTGGGGAAAGATATATAGATTATGTTAAAGAGCAACTACCAAGCTTACCATTAAGGAATATAATTATTGAACCAGAAGCGAGAAACACTGCACCTTGTATAGCGTTGTCAGCTATGGTTATAAATAGGTATTATAAAGATGCGACATTAGCAATTCTTCCATCTGATCATTTAGTAGAAAATGAGGAAGAGTTCAAAAACAAACTTCTTGCTGCCTATGAATATACCAATAAAGATAAAGAAGCTATTGTAACTTTAGGAATGAAACCTAATAGACCAGAAACTGGCTATGGATATATTAATCTAAATAAGAAAATTGATACTATAAGAAATTCAGATATATATGAGGTTAATAAGTTTATAGAAAAACCTAATTATGAAAAGGCATTAGAATATTTAGCTGCAGGTACATACCTATGGAATGGTGGTATGTTTATTTGGAATAATAATTCTATACTTAAGTCTATTAGAGAGTTGTTACCAAATACTTATGAAGCTCTAAAAGATGTTATGCACATCAGCGAAGAAAAGTTGCAAGACATAATAAATGAAAACTATAAAAATGTTGATAATATATCCATAGATTTTGGTGTTATGGAGAAAGTTTCTAATATATATGTTATTCCTAGTGAGTTTGGATGGGATGACGTAGGAAATTGGACTAGTATAGAAAGATACAGTGAATTAGATGAAAAAGGTAATGTGTTTAAAACAGAGGGAGTTGCTTTTGAATCTAAAAATAATATTGTTGTAACAAACAAACCTATTCTTCTTAATAATGTAGATAATTTGATTGTTGTTGAAACAGCTGATTACATAATGATATCTTCAAAAGAACATGAACAACAAATAAAATTAGCTAAAGAAGGATTGTAATATAGGAGTGATTTAAATGAAAATAGCATTGGTACATGATTGGTTAACTAATATGGCTGGATCTGAACAAGTAGTTGCAAATTTTAGAGGGGTTTATCCAGAGGCACCTATATATACGACTGTTTATAATCCAGATAAATTAGATGATGTTTTTAAAAATGCTGATGTAAGAACATCTTTTTTACAAAACAATAAAAAAGCAAGAGAAAAACATCAAAGTTTTTTCCCTTTTATGCCTATGGCTTTTGAGAGCTTTGATTTAAATGAATATGATGTAGTTCTTTCAAGTAGTCATAGTACAGCTAAGGGTATAATAACAAATCCTGCAGCTATGCATGTATGTTATTGTCATTCTCCTATGAGGTATGGATGGGAATTTTATTATGAATACACAGAAGAAATGGGTAAAAGTAAGAAAAAACTCCTAAAATATTTTATGAATTATATGAGAGTATGGGATCAAGTATCCTCTAATAGAGTAGATTATTTTATAGCTAATTCGGCAAATGTTTCAAGAAGAATATGGAAACATTATAGAAGAGAAAGTGTTGTTATACATCCACCAGTAAGATGGAATATGTTTAATATAAGTAATGAAGATGAACCATATTTCTTAATACTTACAAGATTAGTTAAATATAAAAGAGTAGACTTAGCTGTAAAAGCTTTTAATGAATTAGGACTTCCATTGGTTATAATTGGAGATGGAGAAGAAAGAGAAAAACTTCAACAGATGGCTAAATCTAATATAACTTTTCTAGGAAGACAATCAGACGAAGCTATAAAAGAATATTACTCCAAGTGTAGAGCTTTTATTTTCCCTGGGGAAGAGGATTTTGGGATAACTCCATTAGAAGCTATGTCTAGCGGAAGACCAGTAATTGCTTTTGGTAAAGGCGGAGCACTAGAAACCGTTGTAGAAAATAAGACAGGAATATTTTTTGAAGAGCAAACTACAGAATCTTTAGTAGAAGCTGTTAAAAAGTTTGAGACTGTTAATTTTGATAAAAATGAGATTAGACAACATGCATACAAATGGGATGAAGTATTTTTTAAACAAAAAATAGAGAAGTTTGTAGCAGATAAATATGAAGAATTTCAAAATACTAAACATTGGACGGTGTTATAATTGGATGGTAAAAAATCTGTATTTATAGATGCTAGAATGGTAGATTATCATCTTCATGGAATAGCTAGATATACATATGAACTTATTAAAAATATATCTAAAACTAATAAAGTTAAATTTGTACTGTTAGTTAATGATTTAAATATGGCAAAAGATATATTTAAAGAAATAAATAATATAGAATATATAGTTATGAAATCTAAATTTCTTTCTTTAAAAGAACAGATTGAATTACCTAGAATTTTAAATAAATACAAAAAAGAAGGGATATTTCATTCTCCTTCTTTTTCTTCGAGTCCTTTTTTAAAGATTAAATCATTAATGACTATACATGACTTAAATCACCTAAGATTTCCAGAGTTTTATTCTCCAGTGCATAAATATTATTACCAATATATTGTGAGACCTTCAGCTTTAAGAAGCGAAAGAATATTAACTGTATCTAACTTTTCTAAGGAAGAAATTAAATCTTGGATTAACTGTAAAGATGAAGATATAGTGGTTACTTATAACGGAATTGATGATAGTTTTAAAAGAATAGAAGATAGTGAAATATTAAATACTATAAAAAATAAATATTCACTTCCAGAAAACTTTGTGCTATATGTTGGGAATCAAAAACCTCATAAAAATGTTAAAACACTTATAAAGGCAATGAGGTTTGTAGAACAAGGATTAACCCTTATTTTAAATGGAAAAGATAATCAAGAACTTTTAGAAATAGCTAAAGAATCTGGAGTTGAAAATAGAATAAAATTTATTGGCTTTATTGATGATAAAGATCTACCAGTACTTTATACATTAGCTAGAGTATTTGTTTTCCCATCTTTATATGAAGGATTTGGACTTCCTCCATTAGAAGCTATGGCGTGTGGATGTCCAGCTATTGTTGCAGATACTTCTTCACTTCCAGAAGTGGTAGGAGATATAGGGATAAAGTTTAGTGTAGAAGATTATAAGGAGTTATCCGAAAAAATAAATTATATTTGCCTAAATGAGAAGGAAAGAAGTGCTATTTCCGAAAAGGGCATTAAATTTGTTAAGAAATATAAATGGCAAGATACTGCAGATATAACTTTGAAAGAATATGAAAAAATACTTTATTAGTAAAAGGCGGATATAATAATGGATAGGATTAAAAAAACTGTAGGGATATCAAAAGAAAATACTAATATAGAGAACATAGTTAATTTGTTAATGCTTTTTAACATGATAATAATAGGTGGGGATAGGCTTTCTTTTAAAGTTGGAGGAATGACTATTAGATTAGTCCAGATAACTTTACTTATTACTTTTGCTTTAATGTTTATAGAAAGAAAAGTATTTTTGAAAAAAATAGGGTTATTTATTCCATTCTTAATTGCTAATATTATTTCAACAGTTTTTTCTGATTATTTTAAAACTGGAGTTACATACATAATATGGACAGTATACAACTATGTATTTGTATTTTCTTTATTTTATTCTTGGTGTAAAAGCAAAAGTAAAGAATGGGTAATAGACTTTTGGTTAGTAAGTTTTGTTATACAAGGAATATATGTTGTTTTTCAATATATTATAGGATTAAACAAGATAAATGATTTATTTTTCCCTATGCAGGTACATTTAAATGTATATAGGCCAGCTATTTGGTTTTATGAGCCTTCATATTTAGCTACTTATTTTTCCGTATATTTAAGTATAGCTTTTTATTTATATTTGAGTACAGGAAAAAATAAGTACTTATTAAATACTATTTTTTCTTCATTTTGTTTGCTAATTATAAGTTCTTCATTAGGATACTTAAGTATAGTTTTAATATTTGGGACTGGAATAGTAGTAAACATAATAATAACTAGAAAGTTAAATATAAAAAGACTACTGACTTCAATAGGTTCTTTTGGATGTATTTTTATAATTTTAAACTTTGTAGATCCAAATATGTTTGATGTATTTTTAGGAAGAATGATTCCAGATGCTTCGCATCAAAATATAGCTTCAGATGAGGATGATGTAGTAAATAAATTAGAAAATTCAAGTTTAGGAGCAGCTTCAGGTGGAAGAGTAACAGCATGGAAAGAAACATTGGAGGTTTTTGGAGATAATCAAGTAGTTGGAATAGGACCTAATGCATATCCTCAGTATACAGGTAAAGGGTTGCCACCTACTAATGTAAGCTTAGAATTATTAGCTAATTTAGGAATATTGGGATTTGTTACCTTTCTTATATTTGTATTTGGAGTAATTATAGTAAGTATAAAAAGTAGAGAGAAAAACGATTATATGAGCTTATCAGTGTTATTCGCACTAATCATATTTGCAGCAGTGCTTCAAGCAAATCAAAATTATTTAAGATTATATATGTGGATGCATATGGGAATATTGTTAGCTATAAGTATCAAAGATGAAAAGAATGTATTTATTAAGGAGAAAAACTAGTGGATAAACCAAGTGTTTATGTAGTATTAGTTAATTATAATGGATATGAAGATACAGAAGCTTGTATAAAAAGTTTAAGAAATATACACTATTATAATTATAAAATAGTTGTTGTAGATAATGCTTCAACAGATGATTCTTATAATAAACTAGAGAAAATAAAAGAAGACGTCATTTTAATAAAAAGCGAAAAGAATTTAGGTTTTTCAGGTGGTAACAATATAGGAATAAAGTATGCACTTCAGCAAGGCGCTGATTATATTATGCTTTTAAACAATGACACATTAGTAGAGCCTGATTTCCTAAATATAATGATAGATACTGCTGAATCAAGTGAGAATTTAGGAATAGTAGGATGTAAGATGATGTACTATCCTCAAAATGATATCGTTTGGTATGGAGGGGGATATATAGACTGGAATAAGTACAGTGGAGTACATGAAAATCAAGGAACTAAAGATTCACAGGATGATAATGTAAGGGAAGTAACTTTTCTAACTGGTTGTTGTATGTTAATTAAAAGAAGTACAATAGAAAAAGTTGGTTACTTAAGTGAAGAATACTTTATGTATTTAGAGGATTTAGATTACTGTGCTAAGGTACTAGATAACAATTTAAGAATTATATATAATCCAGAGGCTAAAATATACCATAAAGTAAGTGCATCAACAGGTGGAGAAGAGTCAAGTTTTGCAATAAAGTGGGGAACTAGAAATAGGTTCATATTTTTCAAAAAGTTTTCTAAAAGCAAAAGTTTTGTTAATAAGTTAAAAATATTTTTATTTTTGATAATATCTAGAATCGTTAAATTCGCTATTTTGCTGGCTAAAGGAAATATTGAAAAAAGCAAAAATCTTATGATTGGTTTAAAGCAAGGAATAAAAATCTTATTTGAATAAACTTGGGAGGTTTAGGTTATGAAAGGAATTATACTAGCAGGGGGATCTGGAACAAGATTATATCCTGTAACAAAAGCGATGTCAAAACAAATGGTACCAATATATGATAAGCCTATGATTTATTATCCAATGTCGGTGCTTATGCTTGCAGGCATAAAGGAAGTACTTATAATATCAACAGAAAGAGATTTACCTAATTTTAAAGAGTTATTTAGAGATGGATCTGATTTAGGCTTAAAAATAGAATATAAGGTTCAATTAGCACCTAATGGACTTGCAGAAGCCTTTGTAATAGGAGAAGAATTTATAGGTGATGATAATGTAGCAATGATATTAGGAGATAATATATTCTATGGTCAAAGCTTCAGTAAAAATTTATATAACGCGTCTAAGCTTGAAAAAGGAGCAGTTATATTTGGATATTATGTTCAAAATCCAAAAGCTTTTGGTGTAGTAGAGTTTGATTCAGAAGGTAATGTTTTATCATTAGAAGAAAAACCAGAAAAACCTAAATCTAAATATGCAATACCAGGATTATATTTTTATGATAATTCAGTTGTTGAAAAAGCTAAAAATTTAAAACCTTCACCAAGAGGCGAATTAGAAATAACAGATTTAAACAGATTATATCTTGAAGAAGAAACCCTTAAGGTTGAATTATTAGGAAGAGGAATGGCTTGGCTTGATACAGGAACACATTCTTCAATGCTTCAAGCATCTAACTTTGTAGAAGCAGTTCAAAATACTCAAGGAACTTATATAGCATGTTTAGAAGAAATTGCCTATAGAAAAGGATGGATATCTAAAGATAAGCTATTGGAGTTAGCTAAACCGTTATTAAAAACAGGATACGGAAAATATCTAGAGGATATAGCTGAAGAGTGCGCAGAAGAAAATTTAGCTAATAAGTAAGGAGAATAATTATGTTTAATTTTATTGAAACTAAAATAAAAGATTTATATATTATAGAACCTAAAGTATTCGGAGATAATAGAGGATACTTTATGGAAACCTATAATAAAAATGATTTCTTTGAAGCTGGGTTAACTATGGAATTTGTTCAAGATAATGAATCAAGATCCAAAAAGGGTGTACTTAGAGGAATGCATTTTCAAACAAAACATACCCAAGGAAAGCTTGTTAGAGCTACTAGGGGAGAAGTTTATGATGTAGCTGTCGATTTAAGAAAAGGTTCACCAACCTTTGGTAAGTGGGAAGGCGTTCTTTTGACAGAAGAAAATAAAAGACAATTTTATGTGCCAGAAGGATTTGCTCATGGATTTTTAGTAGTTTCTGATGAAGCTGTATTTAATTATAAATGTACAGATTTTTATGCACCAGAATATGATTCTGGGCTTTTGTGGAATGACCCAGAGGTTGGAATAGAATGGCCTTTAGATGGGATTAATGAACTTTTATTATCTGAAAAGGATAAAGTTCAAAAGACATTAAAAGAATTAGATTTACCATTTATATATAAGGGGGATAAATAGTTTATGAAGACTTATTTAGTTACTGGTGGAGCAGGATTTATAGGATCAAATTTTGTTATATATATGCTTAACAAATATAATGATGTGAAAATAATAAACTTAGATAAATTAACTTATGCAGGAAACTTAGAGAATTTAAAGTCCTTAGAAGGAAATGAAAATCATATATTTGTTCAAGGTGATATATGTGATAAAGAACTAGTTACATCTTTGTTTGAAAAATATGAGATAGATTATGTAGTTAATTTTGCAGCAGAATCTCACGTTGATAGAAGTATAAAAGAACCAGAAATATTTGTACAAACAAATGTTTTAGGAACTGTAAACTTACTTAACTGTGCAAAAAATGCATGGGAAACAAAAGATGGATGGAAAGAAGGGGTTAGATATCATCAGGTATCGACAGATGAAGTATATGGTTCGTTAGGAGAAACAGGATACTTTATGGAAACAACACCTTTAGATCCACACAGCCCATATTCTTCAAGTAAAGCTGGAGCAGATTTTATGGTGCAGGCATATTCAGATACTTACAAGATGCCAGTAACAATAACAAGATGCTCAAATAACTATGGACCATATCATTTCCCAGAAAAGCTTATACCATTACTAATTAACAACTGTTTAAATCATAAAGATTTACCAGTGTATGGAGATGGACTTAATATAAGAGATTGGTTATATGTTGAAGATCACTGTAAGGCTATAGATATGGTGGTAAGAGATGGAAAATCAGGTCAAGTTTATAATGTAGGTGGACATAACGAGAGAACAAACATACAAATAGTTAAGACTGTAATAGCTTATTTAAATGAAAATGTAGATAATACTATAACTGAAGACTTAATTAAGTATGTAGAAGATAGAAAAGGTCATGATAGAAGATATGGAATAGATCCAACTAAGATAAAAGATGATTTAGGTTGGTATCCAGAAACTACTTTTGAAGTAGGAATAGTAAAAACTATTAAGTGGTATTTAGATAATAAAGAATGGATGGAACATGTAACTTCTGGAGATTATCAGAAGTATTACAGTGAACAATATAAGTAACAAAATATTAGTATTGCATTAATATGCAATACTAATATTTTAATTAAATCATGTGGAAAGAGGTAAGTAAATGATAAATAACTCAGTATGCTGTGTTATAGTTACTTATAATATAGGAGAGAGATTTTATAATTGTTTTAATGCCATTTATAATCAAGTTGAGAAGGTAGTTATTGTTGATAACGGCTCTACAGAAGAAACATTAAAGATTTTACATGAGATATCAAATAATACGACAGCTGAAGTTATATATAATGAAGAAAATATTGGAATAGCTTCTGCATTAAATAAAGGAATAGAGTTTGGATTGCAACAAAAATATAATTGGATTTTGACAATGGATCATGATAGCAAGGCTACAAGAAACATGATTAATGTTATGCTAGAATGTTATGAGAAAATTAGTTGTGAAGATAAAAATAAGATAGGGAGCTTGTTTCCAGTACATATAGAACCTGCTAGATTAGATAAAAGTGATATAATAGAGTCTAGAAGTGAGCTTGGATTTAAGTATACAAATTATGATATTGCATCAGGAAATTTAATAAAAACAGAGGTGTTTAGAAAAATTTCTCTATTTGATGAAAAAATGTTTATAGATTTAGTTGATACAGAGTTTTCATTAAGATTAAGTGAGAATAATATAAAAATGATACAGGTTTTAGGAGCAAAACTTATTCACACATTAGGAGACTATAAAGAGATTAAAACTCCATTTGGAAAATTCACTGTATCTAATCATTCACCAATAAGAAGGTATTATATTACTAGAAATAGATTGTATGTTTGGAATAGATATGGGAATGGTAATAACCCATTAATTGAGGATGATAAAAAGGCAAATTTGAAAGAAATAGTAAAACTTTTTTTAGTAGAAAGCAATAAATTTGAAAAGATGAAGATGATTTTTAAGGCACATAAAGATTATAAAAAAGGGATAATGGGAAAAATAAGGGAATAGCATATTTAGATATTTGGATGGTAATATCTAAATATGATAGTTAAATGTAATCTGGAGGAAGATATGTTTTCAATTATAATTGTAAATTGGAATGGAGACAAATTACTAACTAAGTGCTTGCAAAGTCTAGTTAATTCTACGTATAAAAATTTTAAACTCTATATAGTGGATAATGCATCACATGATAACTCTATAGATATAATAAAAAAATTTAGTGGAGTTTTAGATATAGATATTATTCAGTTAGATAAAAACTATGGGTTTGCACCAGCTAATAATATAGCAATAGATAAAGCAATCAATGATGAGAGTAATTTTATTATTACATTGAACAATGATATAGAATTAAAAGACGATTGTCTTGAAAAAGCATTTAATTTTATAAATAAAAATAAAGAAATAGATATATTTCAGATTTTAATGATAAATTATTTTAACAGAGATATTATAGATGCGATAGGAATGGAATTTGATTCTCATCTGTTTGTAAACCAATTAGGATATAAAGATAGTCTAGAAAATTTGAATAAATATAATATTAATATAGATGGAGCTTGTGCTGGAGCAGCTATATACTCTAAACGCTGCCTGAAAAAAGTTTTAGAAAAAGAGAAAGATTATTTTTCATCTACTTTTTTTGCGTACTATGAGGATGTGGATCTAGCCTTAAGATTAAAAAATAATGGTTTTAAAAGCATGTTGATAAAAGACTCTATAGTTTATCATATGCATTCTGCTACAGGGAAGAAGACTACAGGGTTAAAAGAATATTATTTGACTAGAAATTTTTTACTATATACTAAGCGAAATCAAACAAAAGATGAATATAGAAAAAATGTTGTATTTTATTGTAAAAAGATAATAGGTGATTTTGTGAGAAGTTTACTTTCTGGAGATTATAGAGCTTTTAAAGGAGTATTAAAAGGATTTATGAGCGGAATAAAGGAAGTTAAGAACATAAACTATAGAGTAGTTTCTCTGAAAGGTGATATAAATGATTAAAATATTAAAAAAATTAAATTATAAAAGAAAACAAAATAAAGAAAAAGCCTTTATGGATACTATTATGAGTTTTGTAGATTTTGAACCTATCGTAAATATAACGCCAAGTAAAATTGAACGTATAACTTTTGTCATACCTGGAATGCCTGCATATAGTGGAGGTCATACGTCTATCCTTAGATTAGGTACACAATTGCATAATATGGGTTATGAGATAAACTATATTTCGTTCATGCAACAAGAAAAAGAAGAAATGATTAGTAATGCAAAAATTAATCTAAAAGGTTATAAAGGAAATATTCTATCTAATGGTGATTTGGATAAAGTAGAAAGCAATGTTGTAGTAGCTACTTCATGGGACTCGACATTTTTTGCTAAAAAAATGGTAGGATATAAAGTGTATTTTATACAAGACTATGAACCATATTTTCACCTTTATGGAGAACTTTTTCTTTTTGCAAAGAAGACTTATGAGTTAGGATTTCATATGATTAGCTTAGGTAGATGGAATAAGCATATGATAGAAAAAAATTGTGAATACAAAGGTGAGATAAATATTATTGATTTTCCTTATGAAAAAGAAGAGTATCCAAATGTTAAAAGAAATTATGAAACTTATAAAAATAAAAATACTTTTAAATTAGCAGTTTACATAAAAAATACTGGTAAAAGAGCACCTTATATTACTCAAAATATTTTACAGAATGTAAAAAGTGAATTTGCTAAGGATAATATAAACTTACAAATCAATTATTACGGTGAAGGTAAAGATTTTAAATGTACAGCAGGAGAAAATTTAGGTAAACTTAATAAACAACAATTGTTTGATTTATACAAAGAATCTGACTTTGGGATATGTGCTTCATTAACTAATATTTCATTAGTTCCATATGAAATGTTAGCTACAGGATTGCCATTAATTGAATTTGAAGAAGGAACGTATAAATATTTTTTACCTGAAAACTCAGCAATATTAACTTCATTTAATTGGAGAGATTTGTACGAGGAAATGAAAAAATCAATTAATAATCCTGATAAAATATTAAGTAGAATGGATAATGCTTATTCTGCATTAGAACAATTAAGTTGGAATAATTCTGCTAAACAATTCTCAAGTATATTAGAGGGAGTTAGAGAATTTAAGTAGTGAAAGGAAGTTGTAATGGATAAGTCTATAGGGAAAAACTATTTTTACAATTTGATTTATCAAATAACAGTTATATTAATTCCATTAATAACTATACCATATATATCAAGAGTTTTAGGATCAACCGGTATAGGAATAAATAGTTTTACAAATTCAGTTACTCAGTATTTTATATTTGCAGGAACATTAGGAATAGGAATTTATGGTAATAGAACAATAGCTACAGTTAGAGATAACAAGGAAAAATGCAGAACTACTTTCTGGGAAATTACTATCCTACAAATAACTACTTGTTTGATATCATTTCTTATTTATATAGCTATATTTGGATTTAATAATAGATATAGCCTATATTATTTAATGCAAAGTATATTTATTTTAGCGTCTGCCATAGATATTACATGGTATTTTATAGGGATAGAAGATTTTAAAAAAGCATCATTAAGAAGTACTGTAATTAAATTAGTGTCAGTTGTAGCAATGTTTATATTTGTAAAAGATTTTCAAGATTTATGGAGATACATCTTCATTAACAGCTTCTTTATGTTTGTAGGACAATCCGTTATGTGGTTCTATGTTGATAAAAGCTTTTTTAGATTGAAATACATAAAAAATATAAAAATAATTAAACATCTTAAGCCTGCAATTTACTTATTTATACCTCAAATGGCAACTCAGGTTTATATGGTATTAGATAAAACTATGACTGGAATATTAGCTAATGAGAGTGAGGTAGGTTTTTATGATAACTCTCAAAAAATAATGAGATTAAGTTTAGCGATAGTAACATCATTAGGAATGGTTATGCTTCCAAGAATAGCTAATCTACATTCAACAGGGGATATAGATAAGATGAAAGAGTCACTAAAAAAGGCTTTTCAGTTTATGACTTTAGCTGCTCTCCCTATATTATTTGGATTAATAGGAATTAGTGACAATTTTGTTCCCTGGTTCTTTGGGGAGGAGTTTATAAGCGTAGCACTTTTAATGAAAATATCTAGTGTTATGGTTTTAGTAATTGCATGGGGAAATGTATTTGGAACTCAATATCTTTTAGCGTTAGGAAAAATGAGAGCTTACACAACTTCCGTAATAGTAGGAGCTGTAGTTAATTTTTGCCTTAACTTAGTATTAATTCCTAGGTTATATGCTTTAGGAGCAGTGATTGCAACATTATTAGCAGAAACTGCTATTGCTTCAATACAATTATATTCATCAAAAGAAGTAGTTACAAAAGAATGGTTTCTATCTGGATGGAAATATTGGATATCAGCTATAATTATGTTTTGGGTAGTGAATGCTATTGGAAATAAGGTCAATGCATCGATGCTAGGTACTCTTGTTCAAGTATTTGTAGGTGTAATTACATATTTAATTATGTTGATTTTGCTTAAAGATGAATTAATATATACAGTATTGAAGAAAATTAAAGGCTAGAAATAGATAAATGATAAAATTATTATATAGACAAAGTTCCAGTAAAGACAATTTCTTAACTGGAATTTTTTGTGGTTTTTTGAAATGCTGAATATAGTAAATACTTTACATTTGATATATATATAACTCTTTTTAATAATTTATTTAACAAAACAATATTTTTAACTTTTAAAAAAACAAAATTTTGTATATAATTGTATTTAGACGTAGTAATAGAGTTAGGAGAGTGACAATATGAAAAAAAACGCGATTATAGCATTATTGGTTTTTGCATGCTTATCTCAGTACGGTTTAGGGGATATTCAATCTGTACAAGCTATTGAAAAAACTAATGTTATAATTACTGAATCAGTTAGTAAGAATGCATCAAAGCCACTTATGAATATAGACGAGCCAACAGCTGATTTAAAAACAAGTGGAAACATAAAGGTAAGAGGATGGGCAATAAGCCAATCTGGAATTAAAGAAGTAAAGGTATATGTTAATGATGCATTTGTAGCTAACGCAGCTATAGGAAAATCAAGACCAGATGTAAAAAATGTATATCCAGGATATCCAGATGCTGATAAAAGTGGATATGAGTACACTATAAACACATCAGGTTTAGGAGAAGGAAGAAAAACTATAAAAGTTGAAGCAATAGGTAAAGATGGATCAACCCAAACCTATACTAGTAATGTAGATTTAACTAAAGCAAAGCCACTTATGAATATGGACGAGCCAACAGCTGATTTAAAAACAAGTGGAAACATAAAGGTAAGAGGATGGGCAATAAGCCAGTCTGGAATTAAGGAAGTAAAGGTATATGTTAATGATGCATTTGTAGCTAACGCAGCTTTAGGAACATCAAGACCAGATGTAAAAAATGTATATCCAGGATATCCAGATGCTGATAAAAGTGGATATGAGTACACAATAAACGCATCAGGTTTAGGAGAAGGAAGAAAAACTATAAAAGTAGAAGCGATAGGCAAGGATGGATCAACCCAAACCTATACTAGAAATGTAGATTTAACTAAAACAAAGCCACTAATGAATATGGACGAGCCAACAGCTAATCTAAAAACAAGTGGAAACATAAAGGTAAGAGGATGGGCAATAAGCCAGTCTGGAATTAAGGAAGTAAAGGTGTATGTTAATGATGCATTTGTAGCTAACGCAGCTATAGGAAAATCAAGACCAGATGTAAAAAATGTATATCCAGGATATCCAGATGCTGATAAAAGTGGATATGAGTACACTATAAACACATCAGGTTTAGGAGAAGGAAGAAAAACTATAAAAGTTGAAGCAATAGGTAAAGATGGATCAACTCAAACCTATACTAGTAATGTAGATTTAACTAAAGTAAAGCCACTTATGAATATGGACGAGCCAACAGCTGATTTAAAAACAAGTGGAAATATAAAGGTAAGAGGATGGGCAATAAGCCAATCTGGAATTAAAGAAGTAAAGGTATATGTTGATGATAAGTTTGTAGCTAACGCAGCTTTAGGAACATCAAGACCAGATGTAAAAAATGTATATCCAGGATATCCAGGTGCTGATAAAAGCGGATATGAGTACATAATAAACTCATCAGGTTTAGGAGAAGGAAGAAAAACTATAAAAGTAGAAGCAATAGGTAAGGATGGATCAACCCAAACCTATACTAGAAATGTAGATTTAATTAAAGTAAAGCCACTTATGAATATAGATGAGCCAACAGCTAATTTAAAAACAGGTGGAAACATAAAGGTAAGAGGATGGGCAATAAGCCAATCTGGAATTAAAGAAGTAAAGGTATATGTTGATGATAAGTTTGTAGCTAACGCAGCTTTAGGAACATCAAGACCAGATGTGAAAAATGTATATCCAGGATATCCAGGTGCTGATAAAAGCGGATATGAGTACATAATAAACTCATCAGGTTTAGGAGAAGGAAGAAAAACTATAAAAGTAGAAGCAATAGGTAAGGATGGCGGAATTCAAGAAAAAACTATTAATATAACTATATCCAAAGCATTAATAGTAGTAGACCCAGGACACGATTATGGTGGAGATGGTGGTGCTGTAGCTACTCATAATGGTGTTACTTATTCAGAAACAGAATTAAATATGCAGCTAGCAGTAAAGTTAAAGGCTAGTTTGGAAGCAAAAGGATATGCAGTTGTAATGACTAGACAACTATGGGAAAGACCTACATCAGCAAGTGCTAGAGATTCATTAAAAGCAAGAACAGATTTAGCTAATGGATTAAAAGCAGACTTATTTATAAGTATCCATCATGATAAGTCATCCAATACAAGTACTACAGGAGTAAGTACTCACTATAGTAGTTATAAACCTGGAATAGAGAAAGATGGAATAAATGTAGGAAATGACCCTAATGGATGGTATTCAGGAGTGGATATTGATACAACTCCATCAAAGGAAGCAATTCTAGGTAGAGATTTAGCTAATAAAATAGTAGCTAACATCTCTTCAAATTTAGGATATACCAATAAGTTATCTCACGATCATAACTTATACGTAACCTTAAATACCAATATGCCAGCAGTACTTATTGAAAATGGATTTTTATCTAATAGAGATGAGGCTATTAGGTCAGCAAATCCATCTAATCAACAAAAGCTTGCAGATACTATAGCAAACACAGTAAAAGAAATGTTTTAATCAAAGATAAAAGTGTGACAAAACAGTAACATGTCATACTTTTATTTTTTTTTATGTAATTATTTGATATAATACAGATATTGAGATTAAATTACAATATATTGAATTTGGAGGTATACTATGTCAATATTGGTATGTGGAGGAGCTGGCTATATAGGAAGTCATATGGTAGCTTATCTTTTAGAGCAAGGAAAAGATGTTGTAGTAGTAGATAGTTTAGAAACTGGCCATGAAAAATCAGTAAAGGGAGTTAAGTTATATAAAGGGGATTTAAGAGATAAAGGATTTTTAAATAATGTCTTTAATGAAAACGAAATAGAAGCAGTTATAGATTTTGCAGCATACTCTCTAGTAGGAGAAAGTATGGTAGAACCATTAAAGTACTTTAATAATAATGTATATGGAACTATAAACTTACTAGAAGTTATGAAAGAGCATAATGTTAAATATATAGTATTTTCATCAACAGCAGCAACTTATGGTGAGGCAGAAAAAACTCCTATAGTAGAAGAGGATAAAACATTCCCTACTAATGCTTATGGAGAATCTAAACTTATGGTAGAAAAAGTTCTTAAGTGGTGTGATACAGCTTATGGAATAAAACATACAGTTTTAAGATACTTCAATGTAGCTGGAGCTCATATAAGTGGAAATATAGGAGAAGACCATAAGACAGAGACTCATTTAATTCCGCTTATATTACAAGTTGCTTTAGGTAAAAGAGAAAAGATAATGATATTTGGAGAAGACTTTAATACACCAGATGGAAGTTGTATTAGAGATTATATCCACGTGTCAGATTTAGCAGAAGCTCATGCACTAGCATTAGATAGATTATTTAAAGGTGGAGATAGCAGAATATTTAACTTAGGAAATGGAACTGGTTTCTCAGTTAAAGAAGTAATAGAAGTAGTTAGAAAAGTAACTAATCATCCTATACCAGCAGAAGTAACTGGAAGAAGAGCGGGAGACCCTGCTATACTTATAGCATCTTCTGATAAAGCTATAAAGGAATTAGGATGGACACCTAAGTTTAATACTTTAGAAACTATAGTAGAAACTGCCTGGAAATGGCATTCTAATAATCCTAATGGATATAATGATTAATAAAGAAACAGAAAGAAGGAAGAAAGAAATGACAATTAAAAAAGCAATAATTCCTGCAGCAGGACTTGGAACAAGATTTTTACCTGCTACGAAAGCATTACCTAAAGAAATGTTACCTATAGTGGATAAACCAACTATGCAATATATTATAGAAGAAGCTGTAGCTTCAGGTATAGAAGAAATATTAATAATAACAGGAAGAAATAAAAAGTCTATAGAAGATCACTTTGATAAATCCATAGAGCTTGAGATGGAACTTGAGAAATCAGGAAAACAAGAATTATTAGATTTAGTAAGAGATATATCAGGAATGGTAGATGTACATTTTATAAGACAAAAGGAACCAAAAGGATTAGGTCACGCAATTCTTTGTGCTAAAACATTTGTAGGTAATGAGCCTTTTGCAGTGCTTTTAGGGGATGACATTGTTCATAATGATGAAAATCCATGTTTAAAACAATTAGTAGATTGTTATGATGAATATAAAACATCTATACTTGGAGTGCAAACTGTAGCAGAAGAAAATGTAAGTAAATATGGTATAGTTGACGGTATACATATAGAAGACAGAGTATATAAAGTAAAAAATCTAGTAGAAAAACCAGCTAGAGAAGAAGCACCTAGTAACGTAGCTATACTTGGAAGATATATAATAACTCCACAAATATTTGATATATTAGAAAAAACTAAACCAGGTAAAGGTGGAGAAATTCAACTTACAGATGCTCTTAAGGATTTAATATCACAAGAAGCAATGTATGCATACAACTTTGAAGGTAAAAGATATGATGTAGGAGATAAATTAGGTTTCTTACAAGCAACAGTTGAATATGCCTTAAGAAGAGAAGATTTAAGAGAAGATTTTATAAAGTATTTAAAAGAAATAATATAATAAGTAAAAGAAACAATAAGTATTCAAATTGGAAACTTATTGTTTCTTTTTTGTAAATAAATACTTGTGAGAAGTTTGTGAGGAGAATTTTATATGATAAAATTTAAGAGAAAAAATTAAAAAATATTTTAGCTTTATTCAAACAAAAATCGACATTGAGGTTTAGTGGCTGAAAATACATATAATAAAAATAGAGAAGGCTTATATACAGTTGTGTTAAATGTTTACTTATGATAGCGCTATCATTATATTTCTAGAAATAGGAGTATAATGATAGTTTTTTTTGTGGAAAAAAAATCAATAAGTTACTATAAAAGATATATGTTAAACATTTGTTAATAATAATATTAAAAAAGTGAAGAAAAATAGAGAGGGAAAGTTACATGAAACTAACAAAAAATCGAATTATGTCCCTTAGGTGCGAGAATTAACGTTCGCTTAAGTGTTGAACAATCTATTAAAAAGATATATAATTATTTGGTAAAACTTTAAAGATGTATATTATCGGAGAGAATAAACAATAGTTAATAGGGAATTTATTAAATGATTAATAATTAACACCAAAAGATGGGTTCGACACCATTAAACAATAGTGCGTAAAAACCTTCATAAAATAGACACAAATATGGGAATATGTTATGATTTATATACATTAGATTTTAAAAAACATTCGGAGGATTAATATGGAATTAAAGGAATATCTACATATTTTAAAGAAGAGATGGCTATTAATAATATCAGTGACTTTAACCTGTGTATTTGTTAGTGCTATAGTCAGCTTTTTCTTAATTAAGCCTACATATCAGGCTAGCATATCAGTAGTTATAGGAAGCAATAAAGAAGAAACATCAAGTAACCCAAATCAAACCTATAATGATGTTATAATGTATCAAAAATTAGTTAAAACCTACAGTGTATTTGTAAAGACAAGAGCAGTAGCAGAAGATACAATAGAGAAATTAAACTCTGACAGAAGTGTAGATTCACTTTTAGGGATGATATCAGCATCGCCTAGTAGTGACACTGATTTTCTAACTATAACAGTAAAATCTAAAGATGCCTATGAAGCTAAAGATGTAGCTAATCAAGTTGCAAGATCTTTAAAAACTGTAACTAAGGAAATTAAAAATGTGGACAACGTTCAGTTAGTAGATGATGCATTATTACCTAGTGGTCCTATATCACCTAAGCCACTAATTAATATTGCAATAGCTTTAATACTAGGACTATTTGTTTCAGTAGGAATAGTGTTTTTAATAGAATATTTAGACAACACAGTAAAAGATACAGATGAATTAGAAAAATTATTAGAAGTTCCTGTATTAGGGGCTATACCTATGATGGAAGATAAAAAGAAAGCAAGAGGTGGTAAGCGTGATAAAAGATCTAATAGCATATAGTGACCCTAAGTCTTCTTCAGCAGAAGCATATAGAACTTTAAGAACAAACCTGCAGTTTTCTATGTTAGATAAAGATTCTAATATTATTGCAATAACCTCATGTGCACCAGGAGAGGGAAAAAGTACCATAGTAGCTAATCTAGCGGTAAGTTTAGCTCAAAGTGGTAAAAAGGTATTATTAGTAGATTGTGACTTAAGAAAACCTACAATTCACAAAAAATTTGGAATATCTAACGCTAGTGGGTTAACTTCATTATTATTAAAAGAAAGTACATTAGAAGAAGCTATATATAAGGTAGATATACCTAACTTGGGACTTATACCTAGTGGTCCAGTTCCACCTAATCCATCAGAAATATTAGGTTCTAAAAAGATGGGGAAAATATTAGAAGATCTTAAAAGCTATTTTGATGTTATACTTTTAGACTCACCTCCAGTACTTGTGGTTTCAGACTTACATGTACTAGCATCAACCTTAGATGGAATTCTCTTAGTTGCAACCTATGGAGTAACAGAGAAAAATGCCATATTAAGAGCAAAAGAAAGCATTATAAAGGTTGGAGGAAAGGTATTGGGTGTAGTAGAAAATAAAATACCTCAAGATGCTAAAGGATATGGTTATGGCGGTTATGGATATGGGAAGTATCAAGGATATTATTCTTCAGATACAGAAGAATAGGAGGAAATATGATAGATTTTCATTCACACATAATTTATGGAGTAGATGATGGAGCTAAGGATTTAGATATGTCATTAGACATGATAAAAAATGCAGAGAAGGAAGGCACTAAATATATATGTGCCACCTCTCATTATCTATTAGGAGAGTATGAGCCAGATAGAGAAGAGTATTTTAATAAACTTGAGGAATTAAGAGAAAAAAGCAATATACATATAATACCTGGGTTAGAGGTATATATGGATCCTAGTCTACCAGAGCTTTATAAAGAGAAAAAGATATGGGGAATAAATGAAGGATCATATATGCTAATAGAATTTCCTATGAGAGACGTGCCTAAATACTCTATGGATGTATTGTATGAACTAACAGTTTTAGGAATAAAACCTATAATAGCACACCCAGAGAGAAATATTAAGCTTATAAACAACATAGATATGATAGAAGACTTTATAGAAGAAGGATATTTACTTCAACTTAATGCTAATTCCCTATTAGGAAAACATGGACAGGCAGAAAAAGCTTTTGGGGAAGAATTAGTAAAAAGAAACATGATTCATCTAGTAGGAAGTGACGGACATAATAACAGCTTCAGAAAAACGGATATAAAAGAAGCACTAAAAAGATTAGAAGAATTAAATCCAGAGTTACACGGATTTATATTAGAAAATGAACAAAAAGTACTAGAAGGATTAGACATACACATACCTGACATAAAAGAATTAAAAGAGAAGAAGAAAGGGTTCTTCGGATTATTTAAGAGAAAATAACTAGAGAGGTCATAAGTAAATTATGACCATCTTTATATATAATAGATGGGAAACTAAGGAATAATTTATTTTTATAAATATTATTTATTTTAAATTTATCTGATGTCTAGCCACTGTAACACTCCCACTTTTTCAAGTAGGAGATAACAGTGACACGACCCTAGATAAGTTCAACTAAGATTCAGATGGAGATCAAACTCCACCTGAATCAAGTTTCACTTGATAGTTAATAAGATGGGGGGATAATGATGCAATTGGAGAATTTTAGGGAGCAGATAAATGTTGAAGAAAATCAGCTAGATATAGAGAGAGAAGAAAGCAAACTTATGTATAATTTCATAAAAAGATTCATAGATATATTTTGTTCCAGTTTAGGAATACTACTCTTAAGTCCAGTATTTATTATAGTAGGGACTATAATAAAACTTGACTCTAAAGGACCAGTTATATTTTCTCAAAAAAGAGTAGGGAAAGATGGAAAAGAGTTTAAGATGTATAAGTTTAGAAGCATGGTGGTTAATGCAGAAGAGCTAAAGAAAAAGTTAATGCATCAAAATGAGATGTCAGGCCCTATGTTTAAGATGAAGGATGATCCTAGAATAACTAAGATAGGGAAGTTTATAAGAAAAACAAGTATAGATGAATTACCGCAGCTCATAAATGTACTTAAAGGCGAAATGAGTTTGGTAGGACCTAGACCTAGCTTACCTAAAGAGGTAGCTCAGTTTGAACCATGGATGATGAGAAGATTAGATGTTAAACCAGGGCTTACTTGTTATTGGCAGGTAAGTGGAAGAAATAATATAGATTTTGATGACTGGATGAAGTTAGATATAAAATATGTACAGGATAGATCTATAAAATTAGATATAAAACTTATATTTAAGACGGTTTTTGTGTTATTTGGAGATAAGAATGCTAGGTAGGGGGATAGGTTAATGAAGATAGCGGTAGCAGGAACAGGATATGTAGGATTATCGAATGCTATATTATTAGCTCAAAATAATGAGGTTGTAGCACTTGATATTATTAAAGAAAAGGTGGATATGATTAATGATAAAATATCACCTATAGTAGATAAAGAAATAGAAGACTATTTAAAAAATAAAGAATTAAAATTAGTAGCAACAACTGATACTCATAAAGCATATGAGGGAGCAGATTATGTAATAATATCAACGCCAACTAACTATGATTCTGAACTTAATTATTTTGATACCAAAACAGTAGAAGCAGTTATAGCTAATGTATTAGCTATTAATCCAGAAGCAACTATGGTAATAAAATCAACAGTACCAGTAGGGTATACAGAAAAAGTTAGAAAAATGTTTGAAACAGATAATATAATTTTTTCGCCAGAATTCTTAAGAGAGGGTAAAGCCTTATATGATAATCTTTATCCTTCTAGGATAATAGTGGGAGAAAAATCAGAAAGAGCAGAAAAGTTTGCCGATCTTTTAAAGCAAGGAGCTCTTAAAGAGGATATACCAGTTTTATTTACAGATTCAACAGAAGCAGAAGCTGTAAAACTATTTGCTAATACTTATTTAGCATTAAGAGTTGCTTATTTTAATGAGCTTGATACCTATGCAGAGCTTAGAGGATTAAATACTAAAGATATCATAGAGGGGGTAGGGCTTGACCCTAGAATAGGGACACACTATAATAACCCATCCTTTGGATATGGTGGATATTGTCTTCCTAAGGATACTAAGCAGTTAAGAGCTAACTATGAGGATGTTCCTAATAACATAATTGGAGCTATAGTTGATGCTAATAGAACTAGAAAAGATCATGTTGCAGATATGATATTAAGAAGAAATCCTAAAATAGTAGGAATATATAGATTAACTATGAAAACTGATTCAGATAACTTTAGAGCATCATCTATTCAAGGAATAATGAAGAGAATAAAAGCTAAAGGAATAGAAGTAGTTGTTTATGAACCAGTATTAAAGGAAGATACCTTTTTTAATTCTAAGGTGACTAGAAATTTAGAGGAATTTAAAGAGATTTCTGATGTTATTGTTTCTAATAGATTATCTGAAGAATTATTTGATGTTGAGGATAAGGTATATACTAGAGATTTATTTGGGAGAGACTAATAACTTAGTTTTTAAAAGGAGGATATATGCTTACAGCTTTAATAATGGCAGGAGGGAAAGGTACTAGATTTTGGCCTTTATCTACTGAAGAAAAACCTAAACAGTTTTTGAGTCTAGTTGGAAATGAAACTATGATTCAGATGACTGTAAACAGAATAAAGCCACTTATTCCATTAGAAAGAATATTTATATGTACTGGTGAGAGATATGTTGATTTAGTAAAAGAGCAATTACCAGAGCTATTAGATAGAAATATAATAGTAGAACCAGAAGGAAGAAATACGGCACCTTGTATAGCATTATCTTCATTATATATAAATCGATATTATGAAGATTCAACTATGGTTGTGCTGCCATCGGATCATTTAATTAATGATGAAGAAAGCTTTAGAAGAATAATAAAGAGCTCAGAGGAGTTTTTAACTAAAGAAAAAGAAGCTATAGTTACACTAGGGATGAAACCAGATAGGGCGGAAACAGGATATGGATATATAAAGTTTACTGAGGACAAAACTTTAGTTAATGAAGAGAATTTTATTAAAGTAGAAAAATTTGTAGAAAAACCTAGTTTAGAGTTAGCTGAAAAGTATTTAGAAGCTGGAGATTATCTATGGAATGGGGGCATGTTTATATGGAAAACTAAATATGTCATAAACCTATTAAAAATACATTTACCAAATACCTATGAAGCTTTAAAAGAAGTAGAAAATATACAAATTGAAAAATTAAGTGACTATATAAAAGAAAGTTATAAAAAAACAGATGAAATATCTATAGATTATGCACTTTTAGAGAGAACTGAAAACATATATGTGGTTCCATCAGAAATAGGTTGGGATGACATCGGAAACTGGGTAGCATATGAAAGATATAATCTTAAAGATGAACATAAAAACATAAGAAGTGGAGAAGTTACCTTCGTAGATGCTAAAGAAAATATAGCAATAACTTCAGGAAAAAAAGTAGTTTTATATGGAGTTGAAGATTTGTTTTTAGTAGAAAAGGATGATTATATATTAGTTACTTCCAAGGAGAGACTAGGGGAACTTAAAGAAAATAAAGAAAGGCTAATATAAGGCTTAGTAATTAACAATTTTATAGGAGTAGTATATGAAAAAACATCTTTTAGTATATGCTCATTATTTTTATCCTGATGTAGCTTCAACAGGACAATTACTAACAGAAGTTTGTGAAAGTCTGACTGATGATTTTAATGTAACTGTAATATGTGTTGTTCCCAGTTATACAGGTAAAATAAAGGATGAGTACAAAAATAATAAGTTTTATTATGAAAACTATAAAGGCATGAACTTAATAAGGGTAAGGGTACCAGAATTTAATAAAGGAAGTAAGTTTAGTAGGATAAAAAATATAGTTGTATATTTTTTAAACTCTATTTTTGCAACTTTTAAAGTGAAGAATGTAGATGTGATTTTTACTATTTCTCAACCTCCAGTATTAGGAGGTATGCTTGGAAGAATAGGTAAAAGCATTAAGAAATGTAAGTTTATATATAATATTCAAGATTTTAATCCAGAACAAGTAGAAGCGGTTGGATATTTTAAAAATAAGTTTATTTTAAATGTAGCTAAGGTTTTAGATAATGGAAATATAAAAAAAGCAGATAAGATCTTATTAGTAGGAACAGATCAATTTGAAACTCTTGAAAATAGAAAGAGAGAGTTTAAAGAAAAAGGAATTTTAATAAATAATTGGACGGACGATAAAAATATTTATCCACTAGAAGAAAATAGTAAGGATATACTTGATTTAAAGAGAAAGTATAAATTAGATAATAAATTCATTATAATGTATTCTGGTAATTTAGGTCTGTATTATGATTTAGAAAACATCATTAAGATAGCAAAAAACTTTAAAGAATATAAAGATTTAGTATTTGTGTTCGCAGGAGAAGGTGCAATAAAAACAAAATTAGAAAATTACAAAAAGAAAAATAGTCTAGAAAATGTATATTTTCTGCCTTATCAACCAAAAGATAAATTAAATATATCCTTAAACATGGCTGATATTCATTTTGTAGTTAATTCAAAAGGAATTAAGGGTGTATCTGTTCCAAGTAAGCTATATGGGGTAATGGCTGCAGGCAAACCCGTCTTAGGTGTACTTGAAAGAGGGACAGAGGCAAGAATAATTATAGAGAAGTCTAATTGTGGAATATGTACAGAACCAGGGAATTATAAAGAAATTATAGATATTATTAAAAAGGTTCATACTGATGACAAAATACTCAAAGAGTATGGAGTAAATTCAAGAAAATACTTAGAACAATATTTATCTAAAAAAGTATCTTTAGATAAATATAAAAGTTTAATTAATAATATATAAATATAAAATTTTTTATCAATACAACATTTAAATTTTTATTATAGATAAAGGGAGCGAAAATAAATGAAAATAGCATTAATAACAGGTATAACAGGACAAGATGGATCATATTTAACGGAGTTTTTATTGGAAAAGGGTTATGAAGTACATGGAATAATAAGAAGACATTCAACTATAAATACAAAAAGAATAGATCATTTATTTGAAAACCCTGAAATAGGAAATAAGAAATTATTTTTACATTATGGAGATTTAACAGATTCAAGTAATTTAAATAGATTAATAGAAAAAATAAGACCAAGTGAAATATATAATCTAGCAGCTCAAAGTCATGTTCAGGTATCTTTTGAGGTTCCAGAATATACAGCAGAAGCAGATGCTATAGGAACCTTAAGAATATTAGATGCAATAAGAGAATCAGGAGTAGATTGTAGATTCTATCAGGCTTCAACATCTGAACTGTTCGGAGGACTTCCAGATACAGCACCTCAAAGTGAGAAAACACCTTTCTATCCTAAGAGTCCATATGGAGTAGCAAAACTTTATGGATATTGGATAACAGTTAACTATAGAGAATCATATAACATGTATGCATGTAATGGAGTGTTGTTTAACCATGAGTCTCCAAGAAGAGGAGAAACTTTTGTTACTAGAAAGATAACAATGGCAGTAGCATCAATAATGGCAGGAAAACAAGAAAAATTATCTCTAGGAAATCTTGATGCTAAGAGAGACTGGGGATTTGCAGGAGACTATATAGAAGCTATGTGGTTAATGCTACAACAAGAGAAGGCTAAGGATTATGTTATAGCAACAAATGAAACACATACAGTTAGAGAATTCGTGGAACTATCCTTTAAAGAAGTAGGAATAGAGATAGAATGGAAAGGTACTGGAGTAGATGAAAAGGGATATGATAAGGCTACAGGAAGACTTCTAGTAGATGTTAATCCAAGATACTTTAGACCAGCAGAAGTTGAACTTTTATGGGGAGATTCTACAAAAGCGGAAACAGAGCTTGGATGGGAAAGAAAAACCAGCTTTATGAATTTAGTAAAGATGATGGTAGATTCAGATATGAGAGAAATAGCTGGAATAGGTTCAGCAGAATTTATAGCTAAAAAAGAAGCAGCTTATTCTGATAAATAAAAGGGGGATAACTATGAATAAAGATAGTAAAATATATGTAGCAGGACACAGAGGGTTAGTTGGTTCTGCTATAGTGAGGAATTTGGAAGCAAAGGGTTATAATAATATAATAAAGAAAACCCATAGTGAACTTGACTTAACTAATCAAGAAGCTGTAAGAAGATTTTTTGAAAAAGAGAAACCAGAGTATGTATTTTTAGCAGCAGCTAAGGTTGGAGGAATAAATGCAAACAATATTTATCCGGCAGACTTTATATATGAAAACTTACAAATACAAAATAATGTTATAAAAGCAGCACATGACTTTAAAGTTACTAAACTTTTATTTTTAGGAAGTACATGTATATATCCAAAACTTGCACCACAACCTATTAAAGAAGAGTACTTACTAACAGGTTCTTTAGAAGAAACAAATGAGGCTTATGCAGTAGCAAAAATAGCTGGTCTTGAGATGTGTAAGTTCTTTAAGAGACAATATGGAGATAATTTTATAAGTTGTATGCCTACTAATCTTTATGGACCCAATGATAACTTTGATTTGAAGAATTCTCATGTATTACCAGCCCTTATAAGGAAATTCCATGAAGCTAAAGAGAGTAATTCAGATAAGGTTGAAGTATGGGGAACAGGAACACCACTTAGAGAGTTCTTGTATGTAGATGATATGGCAGATGCATGCGTATTTTTAATGGAGAATTATGACGGAGAACAACATGTAAATATAGGAACAGGAGAAGAAGTTTCTATAAGAGAGCTAGCAGAAACTATTAAAGAAGTAGTAGGTTTTAATGGAGAGTTAGTATTTAATACAGCTATGCCAGATGGAACACCTAGAAAGCTAACTACTGTTGAGAAATTAAATGGACTTGGATGGAGACATAAGGTTAGTTTAAATCAAGGTGTTAAGATGGCATATGAGTGGTTTGTAGATAGGTATAGATAAGAATTAGTTAAGGAGACAAGTAATGAAGCATAAGATTTTATATATACACCATAGTGTAAGTAAATCTGGAGCAGCAAGAAGTTTATCATTTCTTATTGAAGACTTAGATAAAAATATATATGACCCTATTGTCCTATGTAGGAAAGATAATGATAATATAGATTTATTTCAAAGAGCTGGTGCAAAGGTCATAATGGATAAAAGATTTGGACCATTGCATGGAAGTACTGTATCTGGAATGAACTTTATAATATTTTGTAGTAATATACTAAAAGCAATACCCACATATTTTATTGTAAAAAAGTACATTAATAATATAAAACCAGACATAGTTCATTTAAATTCTACTTGTATGTGTGTAGCTGGAAAAGCGTCAAAAAAAGTTGATTCTAATATTCCAGTGCTAGTTCATGTTCGAGAACCTCTATTGGAAAATATATTTGGATCAATTTTAAAAAAAATTACTTATAGATATGTAGATGGATATATTGCCATCGATAAAAACGATATGGAATCTGTTATTATGTTACCAGAAAAACCACATGAGATTATCTATAATTTCGTAGACTTTAAAAAGTATAATAATTATATCAAATCAGAAATTATAAGAAATGAATTATCTATACCACAAGAGGATACTATCTTTATTTGTTTAGGACGTATAGTAAAACCTAATGGTGTAATTGAAATGATTGATGAATTTACTAAGGTTTATCCTAAATACTTAAATTATCATTTGGTAATTGTTGGGGATGAATTGGAAAATTCATCAAAATATATTAAATTAGTAAGAGAGCGATGTAATAAACATAAATCTAATATTCACTTGCTACCTTTTAGAAAAGATGTTCCAGAGTTATTAGCATCATCAGACATATTGATATGTCCATTTATTGAGCCTCATTTTTCAAGAGCAGTTATTGAAGCAGCTGCAATGGGAATACCAACTATAGCATCTAACGTAGGTGGAGTTAATGAGTTGGTATTAGATGGAAAGACTGGATTATTCTTTGATTATAATGATTTTACTCAATTGCCAGAGCTTATAAAAAAATTAGGCTCAAATAAAGATTTAATCAAGTTACTTGGTAAAAATGCTGCTAAATTTGCAAGGAAAAATTTTGATTCAAAAATAAATGCAAAACGTACTGTAAAATTTTATGAGAGATTCTTAAAAATAGACAAATAGAATTATTTTATTAGAGAAGTTTAAGGAGGGGTATTTTGTTATACTACTTAGCAAATATATTATGGGATGACGAAGATATACAAGATAGGATGCCTTTAGATTTTAAAGCAGCAAGATATAGGGTTAAGCACATCTGTAATGCATATAAAGGTAATATAATTATTGTGTCCGAAGGCGAAGGGAAAGTAAAAAAAAAATTTGATGCTTATAAAAAAAGTATTAATGAAAAAATTAAAATTTATTATTTGGATTATTTTAATAATAGTAAGTTAAAACGATTAGCCAGTATTTATACACTAACTAAATATTTATTTAAAAATGTTAAAGATGGAGATAGTATATTAAGCTATAATGCTGCACCAGTTCAAAGTATTTCTATGGCTATTTTTAGACTTAGCTTTAGAAATGTAAGAATTGATATTGAGTTTGAAGAGTTTCACAGAGTTGAAAACAATTATATTAGAAATTTTATGATGTCAATTGGTGAATTAATAGGAATCGTAATTGCTGATAGATTTATTGTTGCTAATGATAATATGATGAGAAAAATTAATAGACTTAAATTATTTAAGAAAGCCAATATCATTTCCTCTTATGGATATTTAAATAGTAATATACAAAGTAATATGGTTTTAAATAATAATACTTATAATTTAAAACCTTGCATACTTTATAGTGGTCGGATGGATGATGTTGGTGGAATTGATATTTTTATAGACGCGCTAAAAATTATTAATATTAATTGTGAAGTAATTATAACAGGAAAATGTCCTGAAATTATAGGTGAAAAACTAAATTGTTTAAGTAATAAGCATAGTATTCAATTAGTTGGATATCTAGATGATACAAGCTATTTAAGATTACTTACTAGAGAGTGTATTTGTATTAGTTCTTTAAAAGAATCAACTTCTTTTTCAAAATATTCATTTCCATCAAAAGTATTACAATATTTACAGACTGGAAATGTTGTTGTATCTTCAAATGTCTCATCAATAAATAAGCTACAATGTTTAGAAGAATATTTGTATATTTACAAAAATGATGATCCAAAAGAAATGGCAATGCAAATAGAAAAAGCTTATTATAAAGTTAATAAAACTAGAAAAGTGGAAATAATAGAAAAAACTGCTGATTTCTTTAAAAATGATGAAAGAAAATTATTTGAATTTTTAAATAATTTATAGTTTAAGATAGGATGAGAATATGAAAAATAAAAATAGAATTTTAGAATACATATTGGTATATATTACCATCTTTGAAATTGGAGATGTTAAATTTTATTTAAATGATGATCTTTTTTTAATATTAATGTTTATATTTTCAGTAGCAATTATTCTATTCTTACTTTCTAAAGGAAAGCAAGAAAATATTGTAATCAGGTATGCATTTTTTTTGATTATATCGATTATTATAAATGGAATATTTAATTATTTTTATTTTAATTCAATTTCAACATATGTTGGTCATATTATTAGAGTTATTATAGCTTTAAGTATAACTAATATAATGAGTTTTAAAAACTTTTCAGATAAATTTATTAAATTGATGTTATTTATTTGTTTTACATCTCTAATATTTTTTATAATAGGCTATTTAGATAATAATTTTAGATATCTATTTCCTGTGATTCAAAAAGAGTTAGGAAGTAGATTTGGAAATGCAGTTTTATATTCTTATAATTTAGATCCTAATATACTAAGTGTTAGTAGAAATAGTAGCATATTCAATGAACCTGGAAAATTTCAGATCTGTATTTCAATAGCACTTTTTTTTGAATTATCATATAATCAGTTGAAAAATAAAACAAGAGTAATTTTATTTATAATAACAATGCTTACAACAGGATCATCAGCAGGCTATATATGTTTAGTAATTATATTAATTATAAAGCTTTTTGAAGGAAAAATGATAAAAAGTGTTTATAAAGGTATGATAATATTAGCTTTAATATCTGTAACATTTAGTTCCAAATTTCAAACAAATATTTTAAATAAGTTAAGTGAAAATAATACATCATTTAATAGGCGTAGTATAGACTACAATATTGATATTGAAATAATAAAAAGAAATCCTGTAATAGGAGTAGGAATTAGTAAATATAGTTTATTATTTAATAATATGCTTGCAAATCAGACATCAAATTATTACGGAAGTATGATCCAATCATCATCCAATTCTTTAACCTCAAGTTTTGCTATATATGGATTATTACTACCAACTATGATTTTATGGGGAATTTTTAGATTTTTGAAAAAAAATTATTATGGCTCAGGAGCAGCATTTATATTAGCATATTGTATATTTTTAATTATATGTGCATCTCAAAATGTTATGATTTCTATTTTAATTTTTGTAATTTGTATGTATGGATTTAAAACTGATAATTTTAATGATTTAAGTAAGAAAGGAAGAATTAAATGAATTATATATTTTATGCTCATAAAGGGTATATGGATTACTTAGAATTAAGCATAAAGCAAACATTAAGCATCTGTACAGATACTAAAGTTGTTCTTCTTGGTGATGAAGCAAATAGTAAAATACAGGGTATAGTTCATGAAAACATAAATAATTATTCAATTTATGCAGAAAAATTTGCTAGTGTTTATATTAATTATAATGTAAGAAATTACGATTATTATTTATTTTGTTTTACAAGATGGTTTTCAATTTATGAATATATGAAAAAGAATAATATTAAGAAGGCTATACATATAGATTCTGATATTATAGTTAATTATGACATATGCCAATATATGAATGAAAATGAATATATGTATTCATTTGATGGTGGATATACATCTTGTTTCACCTTAGAACAATTAGGTGATTTATGTGAATTTATGTTAACTAAATACTCAAGCATTGAAGAACGTAAAAAGTTAGATACAATTTATAAAAAAAGAATGAAATTAAACCTCAAAGGAGGAGTTTCAGATATGACATTGATTAGTATGTTTGTAGCATTTAATAGATGTCATGATGTTACTAAAATAAAGTATGGTTATGTTTGTGATCATACAATATTTAAATGCGATGGATTTGAAATGATAGGTGATAAGAAAAAAATTTATTGTATAGATGGAGATATTTATATTTGTGATATGGTCACAAATTTATATATTAAGTTTATTACAGCTCATTTTCAAGGAGATGGAAAACTATATATGAAAGAATTTCTTGATTATAAAAAACTAGAAAAAGGAACATATTATTTTAATTATGTTGATAAAAAGTGGTATATTGATTTAGAAGTTATAAAAAATAGTTTTAAAGATAAAATAAGAATTAAAATTTCAGAAGTTAATTATAAGTTAAAAAAGAAGATTAGATCAACTAGAGCTTTTAATAACAAGAATTAATAATGAAAAGAGAGGTGATGTAATGAATAAGCAGATTATTAAAATAATAGAATCTTGGGCAAACGTAAAAGGAAATATTAACTCCACATCTGAACTACTATCATGGATTGAAGAATTAAATAAAACAACATTAGTAAAAGTTGAAGAATGCAATATTCAAGATAGTACTTTTTGGTTTTATGATGATTATAATGGTGAAGTGTTGAATAGAAAGCGAAGTTTTTTTTATATTAAAGGAATGCGAATGTTTAAAGATAATGAATTTGTATTTGAACAACCCATTATAATACAACCTGAAATTGGGTATTTAGGAATAATATGCAAACAAATTAATGGAGTAATGAATTTTCTTATGCAAGCAAAAATTGAACCAGGAAATATAAACTGCGTACAGATATCACCAACAATACAAGCTACAAAAAGTAACTTTACTAGAGCTCATGGTGGGAAACTTCCAGCATATTTCGAATACTTTGAGAATTCAAACAAACACAATATTATTTATGACCAAATACAATCTGAGCAAGCATCTAGATTTTATAAAAAACGTAATCGAAACATGATAATAGAGGTAAAAGAAGATATCGAAATTTATCCAAATTTTAAATGGATGACACTTGGACAAATAAAACAGTTAATGAATATTGATAATCTTGTTAATATGGATACACGTACAGTTCTTTCAGGAATTCCTTTTGCAACAATAAAATTTAATGAAGATGAATTAAAATATATAGAGTCATTGTTTAAAGATAAATTTTTATATAATTCCGTATTTGAAACTTGTCAAAATAAAGATATTATTAATATTTATCATCATATGAATAATTATAAAATGTTACATGATATTAATGTAGTGCAAGTACCTCTTAATCAACTGGTAGATTGGAACATTTCTGACGAAGGAATTACCTGTAGGAAGAATTCAAATTTTATGGTAAGATACTATAATATCTCAATAGATGGAAGAGAAGTTCATAAATGGACACAACCATTATTTAAAGCAATAGGAAAAGCAACATTTGGATTAATAACTTGTGTAGAAAATAATGTTAGAAAATTTCTTGTTACAACAAAACCAGAAATAGGTTCGTTTGATAAAATAGAGATAGGTCCAACAATTCAACTTGAAGCAAATCATAACTGTTATTACGATAATGACGTTGAAGTACTTTTTAGAAAAAAAGTTGAAGATAAGAATGGTATAATGATAGATGTAATATTGTCAGAAGAAGGTGGAAGATTTTATCATGAACAAAATAGGAATATAATATTAGAGATAGACAAAGATGAAATTAAATTACTACCACAAGGATATTTTTGGCTGGAATACAGTTCATTAAATTTATTGATACAATCTAATAATTGTTTAAATATACAGCTTAGAAATTTAATTTCATTAATAGAGATATAATTATATAGAATATAACATTATGATGTGGAGGTGTAGTAATGATTAAAGTTGGAATAGTATCTCCATCTGAGATAGCTCTTAGAAGATTTTTACCAGCTATTAATAAGGCAGATGGATTTGAATTTGTAGGTGTTGCAATCGCTAATGAAGAAGAATGGTTAGGTAATGATAGAAATAAAACTGTAAACCTATTAAAAAGTGAGTATGATAAGGCAAAAACATTTGTAGAAGCGCATGGTGGAAAAATATATAATGGATATAAAAATTTAATTAAATCAAAGGATATTGATGCAGTTTACTTGCCATTGCCGCCAGAACTTCACTACAAATGGGCAAAGATTGCATTAGAAAATGGTAAGCATTTATTGGTAGAAAAACCTGCTACAACTAATTTAAGTCAGACTGAAGAATTAATTCAATTAGCTGAAAAAAATAAATTAGCAGTACATGAAAACTACATGTTTACTTTCCACAAACAATTAGAAGTAATAGAAAAGTTTATAAAGAGTGGAGAAATCGGTGATGTAAGATTGTATCGAATAGCATTTGGGTTTCCAAGAAGATCGATATTAGATTTTAGATACAATAAGGAGTTGGGAGGGGGAGCATTACTAGATTGTGGCGGTTATACGATAAAGTATGCATCTATGCTTTTAGGAGATACATGCAAATTTTTATATGCATATCTTAATTATACAGATGATTGTATGGTTGATATGTTTGGATCTGCTGCAATGGTCAATGATTTAGGAACTACTGCACAAATATCTTTTGGTATGGACAATAACTACAAGTGTGAATTAGAAGTCTGGGGAAGTAAGGGGTATTTGAGAGCAGATAGGGTATTAACCGCTCCAGTAGGTTTTAATCCTAGTATGACCATTAAAATAGGTAATGAAGAGTCTAGGGTTTTGGAGTTACCAGAAGATGATAGTTTTAATAAATCTATTTTAAGATTTGAAAGTTGTATTATCAATGAAGAAACTAGAAAAGAAAATTATAAAGTAATTTTAAAACAAGCTAAACTAATTGATGAGTATATGAATAGTTATAATATTTCAAAGCCTGCTAAGAAATAACAATAAATTTTATATTATAATTTAAAATAGATACTATATAATACGGTAGACCCAAATTTAGAAATAGAATGAAAAGGATATTATATGGATTGGAAATTAATCAATTTTATGGGGAATACAGAATCTGACGGTAGCTTAGTATATATTGAAACTATAAGAGAGATTCCATTTGAAATTAAGAGAATTTTTTATATTTTTAATACACCTGAAGGAGTAACAAGGGCAAATCATGCGTGTAAGGATACTGAGTTTATGCTTATCTGTATATCTGGTTCAGTTAGGATAGAACTAAAAAATGAATATTCAAAAAGTAATTTCCTATTATCTTCGTCTAATATGGGATTATATGTTCCAAAATTAACATGGATTAGAACTTTTGATTTTTCAAGAGATTCAGTGTTATTAGCATTTGCTAGTAGTTCTTATGATAAGAATCAATATATTGAAGACTATGAAGAATATCTAAAATTTAGAATTAAAAAAGAAAATAATTTATTATAAGTTTATATAGGAATAATTGAGGAGATTTTATGAAAAAAATAGCAATTATAGGTGCAAATAGTTATATTGCAAGAAATATGATTAGTATATTAAATCAAACTACAGAAGAATATAGACTATACTTATATGACGTTAGTGAAAGTCATATTGATAATTTGCCTAATTACACTAAAATAGATGTTACTTCAAAAGAATCAATAAAAAACATAGAATTTAGTTGTGATGTTATTTTTATGTTTGTTGGTAAAACTGGAAGTGAAAATGGTTTTAGAGAGTTTGATACCTTTATAGATATTAATGAGAAGGCATTGTTAAATATATTGAATGAATATGTTCTCCAAGATTCTAAAGCGAAAATAATATTCCCATCAACAAGACTCGTATATAAGGGGCAGAAGGGAATTTTAAGAGAAGAATCTGAAAAAGAATTTAAAACTATTTATGCAATGAATAAATTTGCATGTGAACAATATTTAGAAATGTTTAATAGGGTTTATGGAGTACAATATTGTATTTTTAGAATTTGTTTACCATATGGGACATTGATACCTAATGCTACTTCTTACGGTACTGCAGAATTTTTTTTATCAAAAGCAAGTAAAGGAGAAAGTATAGTTTTGTATGGGGATGGGAGTGTTAGAAGAACATTTACGTATATAGGTGATTTATGTAATATTTTGATTAAAGGTGCTTTCTCTAACAAATGTACTAACAGTATATTCAATGTTGGAGGAGAGGAGTATAGCCTCTTTGAAGTTGCAAAGTTGATTGCAAATAAGTACGGTGTGGGAGTAGAATTCATTTCATGGCCCAAAATAGCTGAAAAAATTGAGTCTGGAGATACTGTCTTTGATTCCAGTAAATTAGATGAGATATTTACTATATACTCAATGAAATTTAATGAGTGGATATCTTTGGTATCAAATAATTCTTATAGAAGTAATTAGCGGGAGTGGTCTTATTGAAACTAAGAAATGTATTAAAGAATATTATTAAGTCCTTAATAAATCGCTATAATTATATAATAAATTCAATAACACTAAATACACATCATATAATTAGAGGTCAGAATTTACATATTAACGGAATGCTAATTATTAGAGGAACGGGGCTGTCTTTTGGAAATGATGTGAGAATTAATTCAGGAAAAAGATTTAATATAATTGGAGGAGATAGACAAAGTACATTTATAATGCGAAAAGGCGCATTCATAATTATTGGAAATAATGTGGGTATTTCAAATTCAACCTTTGTAGCTCATGAAAAGATTATTATAGAGGACAATGTTATGATTGGTGGTGGCTGTAAAATATATGATACAGATTTCCATTCATTGAATTTTGAAGAGCGTATGGAAGAACCAGATACAAATATAAGGAAATCACCAGTACATATTAAAACTGGTGCATTTATTGGAGCTCATTCAATAATCTTAAAGGGAGTTGTAATAGGTAAAAAAAGTGTTATTGGAGCTGGATCTGTAGTAACAAAAAATATACCAGATAATCAAATATGGGCTGGAAACCCAGCGAAATTTATAAAAAATCTATAACTATTAAAAGAAGAGTGGTAAAAATGAGTATGAAGAGCAAAATAAGGTATTTAAAATGGATTATAACAAATAAAAGTAAAAACAATAACATTAATATACACTATACTGTTAACTTAAACAAAGGTACTAAATTAGATCATTATGTAAAAATACATAGAAGCTCTAGTATACAAGATACAACGATAAATGAAGGAACTTATTTAGGGTGGAATTGTATTTATAATAATTGTAATATAGGAAAATATTGTTCTATTGCTCCGTACTCAGAAGTAGTTTATGGAAGGCATCCATCCAAAAAATATGTATCTATACATCCAGCATTTTACTCACTTAGAAAGCAAGCAGGATTTACATTGGTAGATAAACAAAAATATGAAGAATTTAAATTTTTTAATAAAGACAAAAAAATAAGTGTTAAAATTGGAAATGATGTATGGATAGGATACGGAGCTAAAATTATGGAAGGCGTTAAAATTGATAATGGTGCTATAGTTGCAGCTGGAGCTTTAGTAGTTAACGATGTTCCGGCTTATGCTATTGTAGGTGGAATACCAGCTACAATACTTAAATATAGATTTAGAGAAGAAGAAATTAAATTTCTATTAGATTTACAATGGTGGAATAAGTCTGAAGAATGGATAAAATCACATGCTAAATATTTTGATGATATAGAAAATTTAAGAAAGGCTTTGGATTATGAAAATAAGATTTAAAAGTATTAGCAATAATTCAAAAAGTGTAATTATTAATGCAATAAATAGCGTAGGCATTAAAGGATGTGGAATAGTAGTTGCTTTATTAACAACACCTGCTTATCTTAGATATTTTAATGACAATGCAGTTTTAGGGGTTTGGTTTACGATATTATCAATTTTAAGTTGGATATTAAATTTTGATCTTGGAATAGGTAACGGGTTAAGAAATAGATTGGTAACAACATTTGTAAAAAATGATGAAATGGCTTCTAAGAAATATATATCTTCAGCATATATATTTCTTACGGCTACATCTTTTGCTTTGGGTCTTTTAATATTTGTAGCAATTCGTTTAATTTCATGGAATAAGTTTTTTAATATTGGTGAGAGTAGACTAGAATCTCATATACTACAAAATACAATACTTATAATTCTAATAAGTATTATGCTACAATTTGTACTAAGAATTATATCTTCAATTTTATATGCTTTACAAAAAGCCTTCTTGCCTAATTTTATGAGTTTACTTACGAATATAATTCTTTTAGTATATGTTTTGATATGTAATAATATTGGGATAAATAACAATATTATAAGCTTAGCTATAGTATACTTAATAGCTGTTAATGCGCCATTGATAGTAGCGACTATATTGATATTTTCTAAAAAATTAAAAAAAATGAGGCCTAATATAAATTATTTTGATTTAAAATATGCTATTGATACGTTAAAAGTAGGTGGAGCATTTTTAGGTTTACAAATAGAGGCAATGATAATAAATAATACAAGTATTTTTTTAATAACCTGGTTATTAGGAAGTGAATTAGTTGTTGAGTATAATATTTATTTTAAGGTATTCTCACTTGTAAGCACTGTATTTTCTCTCATTACTATTCCCATTTGGTCAGCTGTCACAAAAGCTAAAGAAGAGGAGAATATTGTTTGGATAAAAAAGGCAACAAGGATTTTACAATTAATAGCTGTGATTTTCGTTATAGGTGAAATACTAATTATACCTTTAATGCAGATGGTATTTAACATATGGCTTAAAGAGAAATCATTTCAAGTTGATTATATAATTATGGCAATATTTGTAGTTGAACAAGGTATAGTAATTTGGTCAGCTATAAATGCAACGATTTGTAATGGGTTAAGCGAATTAAAAAGTCAATTTGCATTAATGACGATTGGAGCAATATTAATAATTCCAATTGCGATTATTTTAACTAAATTGATAAATGGATATTATGCTGTAACATTAGCACATATAATTGCCTTGATACCATATTGTGTAGGACAATCTATATGGATTGAAAGATATATAAAGAGAAATACATAGAAATTGTATTAGATAAAAAAATAATATACAATTAGAAACAGCAATAACCTACTTGTTAGAGCTGTTTTTTGTTTGTCTAGAAAACCTCCGGCTATGCCGGTGGACAAAAAGGCTTTAGCTCTGAGCAGAAAAAAACTCCTATGATAAAATGAAAGCGACTGACAATCGCAAAACAAATAAATCATAGGAGGTGTCGTATGGGTAACGACATAGAAAGCTTATCACACACAAAATGGAGGTGTCAATATCATATAGTATTTGCACCAAAATACAGAAGACAAATAATATATGGAAAGTATAAATCAGAGATAGGAAAAATATTAAGGGAAATATGTAAAAGAAATGGGGTAGAAATTATAGAAGCAAATGCATGCCCCGACCATATACATATGCTTATAACAATTCCACCAAAGATAAGTGTATCTAAATTTATGGGGATATTAAAAGGTAAGAGTAGCCTAATGATATTTGATAGATTTGCAAATCTAAAATATAAATATGGAAATAGACACTTTTGGTGTAGAGGATATTATATAGATACAGTTGGAAGAAATAAAAATGCGATAATAAAATATATACAAAATCAGTTACAAGAAGATCAGTTAGCAGAGCAAATAAGTATGAAAGAATATATCGACCCGTTTACGGGAGAGCAAGCAAAAGTAAGCAAATAAAATAGCCACCTTATAGGTGGCCGCTGAAAAAGTTTTGCGATTGGCGGTTTTTCAGAGCGCGAGTAGCGCCGCCAGTATCATGCCCTTATAGGGCTTAATCAAGCCTCCGGCTGAGCCGGTGGTACTTGACTAATAAAAACGAAATTTTTAATATTAAAATTAAAAGAAATAGATGAGATATAAAAAATGTACTTATAAGAGCTTCTTAATAATTATAAATATGGTAAAGTATTTAAAAATATAAATTTAAAATATATAATTAAATGAAGGAGAGGGGGATAAATGTGGATAAAATAGATTTAAGTATTTCATACCTAAAAAAAATAAAAGATATTTACAGTAATGATTGTACTACACATCTAGAAGATATTATGGAAGAAATAAAAGTTGAGATTAAACAATTATTAGAAGAGCATAAAGAAAATTATGGGTTAATATATAAAAATTCAGTTCATACAAGTGATTTGTTTAAATTAGATGGAAGGGTAAAGAAGCCAGATAGTTTATTTGAAAAATTTATAAGAAAAGATGAAGGATTAATGCTACTTGATAAGTTTCAAATAAGATCAGAAAATGATATAGACTCTAAAAAATCTGATATAATAGAGCAGTTTTATGGATATGAAGATATTATAGGAGTAAAAATAGTTGCTGAATTAAAAGAAGATGCTAATAATATGTACAAGTTATTACTGGATCACAGTAATGAAATTTCAGAAAAAATTGTATTTAAAGATATAAAAACACAACCTAAATCTATGAAGAATGGATTAGAAATATATAATATAAAAGGTTTATATTTAAATAAGTATGGATTTGAGCTACAAATTAAAAGTAAGATAAATTCAGCGTGGGGAGATTTAGACCATAGTATATTTTATAAAAATTATAGCTTTAATCCTGTTAAGAGTACAGCTCAACTAACAATGAATCATATAGGAAACATGTTAGATGAAATTGAAAAGCTTTTGTACAGTATTAGAAATGTTGAAAATGATTACGAAGGCACTGCTAAAAAAAGTAGGTTCATTGAGCAGATAGATGATTGTTTAAGTCAAGAAATTAAAACAAAATTTAATAGTAGTTACAGGATAGATAAATTAGCTGATATATTATTTTATTCTTATGAAAAATTAGTTTCAGATTATGATAAAGGTACTTTAGAAATAGCTGGTTTAGATTATTATGATTTAATGCAAGAAGAGTTTAAAGATGAGTTTTGTAAAAGTTATAGAGGATTTAGAGACAATAGTTTTGAGGCAATGATACTAGAAAATATATTTTTAAAAATAATTTATAGTAAAGAAACTATTAGTAATGAACAGTATGAAAATAAAGTTAAGTCATATTTAGATTTTATATTATCATATATAGTAGAAATATTAGATGAAGATAGTATTGAAAATTTAAATGAAAGAAATATATATTTAAGAGAAATATTAATGCAAATATTTGATTATGTTAATAGTATAGATTTACTTATAAAGAAATATAATTATGAAGTCTTAAATGAATGGATAAAGCAAATTTTAGACGATTATGAAATGGGTAAACTAGAAAAAAATGAAATGATTAAGTTATGGCTAATTACCTTAAATAAAGGTATGTTAGAAGAATATTTAACAAATCAAGATATTGGTTTTATTTATGATTTGATGGAACGTGTAAAGGATAATATAGACAATATAGAGGAAAAAAGTTCTATAGAAATAAAAGTGCTAGAAAGATGTAACGAAGAAATAGATAAAGCTGTAGCTAAAATGATAGGAGGGAAATAAATGTATAGTAATTTTAATGCGTTTTATTATAAACAAAACAATCAGGAATATATAAGCTTAGTTCTGCCATTTAAAATAGTTAATAGTATATCTGAAGTGTTAGTATATGGCAAAAGTAAGTATGGTTATCAAAGAGAGTTGTCATCTAATCATTATAATCAAATAAAGAGAAATATACTTAAAGAAAATATTATATTACCAACATCAATTATACTAAGTGCAAATAAAGATGATATAGAGCCTAATATAAAAAATATAAAAGATGGGTTAATAGAGTTAAACATCAGGACTGATAATAAAGTATTTAGAATAGTTGATGGTCAACATAGATTAAAGGGTTTAGAAGAAGCAGCAAAAGAAAATAGTGATATAAATGACTTTATGCTAAATGTAGTTATTTTACTTACTGATAGAAATAATAGAATAATAGAAGTAGATACATTTATAGACATAAATTCAAAGGCTAAAAAGATAAAAACTGACTTAACACTTTTAGCAAAGTATAATTATGAGATTCTTGGTGAAAAGGAAATTGATGATGTATATGAACATATTTGTGTTAAAGTTGCATATTTATTGCATGAAAAAATTGAAGATAGTGTTTGGAAAAATGCAATAAAATTTGAGTTTAATGTGTCTAGAAATAATGGAATAATAGAGGTTAATGCTTTTAAACAATCTATAGCATCATTAGTTAAAACAATAATTGATAAAAAAGGGTTAAAAGTAGTTAATGATATAGATATTATAGATGATATTGCTAAAAAAGTTGCAGAAATAATCAATTTGGAGTGGAAACTAATAAAGGATAGATGGGAAGCTTGTTTTGAGGAAAAAATAGAGAAAGATATTGAAAATGAATTTGTTAAGACATACTATAATAGCAAATATTATATTCAAAAAACAACAGGTGCAAATGCCTTAAATATGATATTGAATGAAATACTTCAAAGTACAGATACAATAGATGAAGCATTTGAAAGCTTTAAAATTATATTAAAAAAGAGTTTAATTAAATCCGATGATTGGCTAGTAGGTAAGAAATTCAGTGGATTGACATCAGGATCAGGTTTTAAAAAGGCTAAAGATTTTATTAAGAATGAACAATAAAGATGAAGGTCGAGGGTACTAATAGTCACCCCTCGCCTCCACCATAAAAACCACGAAAATCTAAATTTTAGATTTTCGTGGGTTTTTTATTTATAGAAATAAATTCATTATAAAAATCAAGAGAATCATTTTAGAGATAGAGATGAAGGAAGATCTTTATGCAGAGGGGAAAGTGTTGTTAGGCATTAGTTATTTTGGCTGTATATCAAATAAAAAAATAAATTATTTAATAAATATAATAGTAATTGTGAATAATAAGTTAGTAAATATAAATTAAAAAAGGAGATGTATTATGAAAAAGAAAATTAGTAAACTTATAGCTTTATCAATAATGGTATTATTATTTAATATTATTGGGGAAAATAGTTACGCTTATGCGCAAGGTACATATTTAGCTCAGGAACAACAAAATAATTCAAAGGATATTGTTGACATTGCTACTGGAGACAATAGGTTTAAAACTTTAGTGACTGCTTTAAAGGCGGCAGGATTGGTTGATACACTTAAAGGGCAAGGGCCATTTACAGTATTTGCACCTACAGATGATGCGTTTGCAAAACTTCCAAAGAACACAGTCAACGATCTTTTAAAACCAGAAAATAAGGAGACTCTTGTAAAGATTTTAACTTATCATGTTGCACCTCAAAAGCTTACTGCAACAGAAGTATTAAAGTTAAATGGTAAGGAGTTAAAAATGTCAAATGGGGAAAATGCTAAAATAGAAGTGAAAAATAATGAAGTATATATTGATGGAGCTAAGGTTGTAATTACTGATATTATGGCTAAGAATGGAGTAATACATGTAATAGATACAGTTATGATGCCATAGATAAAGAATAATCGTTAGCATATATTTATTGAAAATTTGCTGTATTAAAAGAAGCTGTTAGAGCTTGATAAGTCTAGATATATTATTGTATATTTTATGGGAAAATTTTATTTTAATGATATAATAACTTATGGTGCATTTAGCACATATAAGGAGAGAATGATGGTAAAGAAAAAAATATCAGAAATATACAACAATGAATTAACCACAAAAAAGAACTTATTAGAAGCTATAGATGCTGTGAAGGCTTCAAAGAATACATTAAATGATGAAGATATGCAAAGCTTGTATAATGAAATTTATAACAGTATTGATGGAATGAAGGACAAAGTAAAAGCTAATACAATACTTTATTTGAAAAATCATCTAAAAAGCACCTTGGGTAAATATGTGAAGGACAAAGAAGAAAATAAAACAAGTCATTTTATTGAATTTTTTAAAAAAGCATATCCTCCAAAATCAAGAAGAAAAGATTTTACTTGGGTTCTAATAGATATTAATAAAATATCTTATGAACAAATTTGGCATACCTTAACTTATATAAATAATTTAAATTTAAAGGGAAAGAAATTCACAAGCGAAGAAAAAGACGATATTATACCTATGATAGATAAGTTATTAAGCTCTGGTGATAGTAAATATATCAATCAAATAAAGAGTTTTTCAAGCCTTCAAAGTGAGCTTAATATCAAAATAGTGCTTGTGGAAAATGAAGATAACCTATTAAAGACAAAGAGAATTAAATAATTCTTTGATTTGGTAAAGTTGAAAATTTATTAACTGTAAGGCAAACATTAATTAAAAAAATATGGGTGAAGTAACAAGAGGATATATTATAGTAGATTGTAGTAGTGTATTTTAAAGGTTATGCTTTGCCTCAACCATTAAAATCTGCTATAGTACAGAAGTGTGTGATCAAGAGGAACTATTTTCTCAAGTATCCATGGAACGTACAATGTTTAACGTAGAGATATTAAGACCAAATTTGTATTTGAATAAAATATAAATTTAAAGATAAAAATAAGGTTTATATTATATCAAAATTTGATATAATATAAGTAAGATTCTAAATCTTTGATTTAGTAAATCGCACTTACACAAAGTGCAAATAAGAAAAGTTTAGTGCTGCAAACACTAAACTTCCTTAGAACAAAAGTATATAGCACAAATTTTACATTTGTTGCTAGTCACTTTCACAAAGTGCTTATTTTGTTTTAGGGCTATTGAATTAATTAAATAGAGATTTAATTAAGAGTAAAGAGCACTATTCTTTGTCGGATGGGTGCTTTTTCTCTTTGCCATTAACTTCTATATGAATACCAAGGAACTTAACCTTGATAACTAACTTAGCAATAAAAAGATTATACACATTATTACTGTAGAAATACCTCAGGTATTTCATTAGAATCATTTAAGTTTATTGATGTAAAAAATTTAGAGACAGTTATTTTTAAAATTAAGGAATTGATGAATAAAACCATAAAGGTTTTATTTTACAGTATAGAAGTGCACCACCATAATATTTTGAGATTAAGGGGGCTTTTTTTATTTAGGGGGTATACTTTTAGTGATTAATACTTTTCATTTATCATTTGTAAGAGAATAATCTATTGACAATCATAATCAATTAGAATAAAATTAAATTGTACAAAATTTAATTTAAAGATTACAATTTACGAAGTAAATTGAGCTATATAAAACATTTAAAA
This sequence comes from Clostridium sp. YIM B02506, assembly GCF_022324845.1. NCBI lineage: Bacteria > Bacillati > Bacillota > Clostridia > Eubacteriales > Clostridiaceae > Clostridium > Clostridium sp. YIM B02506. The sequence continues at coordinate 95,971 of NZ_JAKGTG010000008.1, read as the reverse complement.
TTTAGGAGGTTATTTATTATGAGTAATACAATAGATAAAATAAAAAATCATAGATCAATAAGACAATATCTAGATAAAGAGGTTTCAAATGAATTAATAGATGAAATTCTGAAGAGTGCTCAGGCTATGCCTAACTCAATAAATGGACAACAAACATCTGTTATAGTTGTAAGGGATAAAAAGAAGAGAGAGAAATTATCAGAACTTGTTGGTAATCAACCATATGTTGCAAAGGCTCCAGTATTTTTAGTATTTGTGATGGATTTTTATAGAACTCATCTTGCAGGTGAAAAAACTGGAATGAAGCAGGTAATTCATGAAGATATAGAAGGTATGCTTGCAGGATCTGTAGATGTTGGAATAGCTTTAGGAGCTTCTGTTGTTGCTGCGGAATCCCTTGGACTTGGCACAGTACCTATTGGTGGCATCAGAAAAAATCCAGAAGAAGTTATAGAAATATTAGGATTACCTAAATATACTTTTCCAATGGTAGGATTAGTAGTTGGATATCCAGCTGATGAATCACATAAAAAACCTAGAGTTCCTTTTGAAAGTTTTAGACATGATGAAGCTTATGATATAAAAGCTGTTGAAGACTCAATTAATGTTTATGATGAACAGATGGATAAATATTTAAGAGAAATTGGAAGAGTTGAGCAAGAAACAAACTGGAGTACTGTAACTTCAAGAGTTTATCAATCAGTTTATTATCCTAAGGTTAAAGATGCTATTAATAAGCAAGGATTAAAAAGTAAATAATTAATTTTATTCTAAAGAAATAGTATAAAATGATAATTTGATTTCAAAGGTCACATTTCGCATCCACCATAAAAACCATGACAATACGTATAAGTGTTGTCGTGGTTTTTTTATTGCCATGGATGTTAGCTAATGACTTTATTTAAAAGATTTTTTAAATATTATTTACTAAAACAGTATTGAATTTAAAGAACTCATATCTATGGTGAGTTATTGAATATTCAAAAATCTTACCATTTTCTAAATAACATACTTTTTCAATTTCCATAATAAAGTCAGATTCAGTTAAGTTCAAATAACGTTGGTCGTTGGCATTAGCTTTATCACCCTCTATAGAGATGTGAGCACTTTGGATTTTAAGGTTAAGTTCATTATTTATGTAATCATAAATTGATCCTTCTAAGTGTTTTTCCTTTAGTCCAGGTATAACATAAATAGGCATATAAGTTTCTTCTAATATTTGTGGTTCGTTATCTACAGAACGTAATCTTAAGATTCTATATATATACTCGTCAGTTATATTAAGTTTTTCAGCAATATCTTTAGTTGGTGTAGTAATAGAAAAATCTATTACTGTTGATTTTAGATGTTCTTTTCCAAATTTTTTAGAGTAACTTGAAATTTGATTTAATTCTACGGTGGTCTTATTAGACAAATTTTCCTTAACATAGGTTCCAGAGCCTTGTCGTCTTATTAGCATCCCCTGTTGAACTAATAAGTCTAATGCTTTAGTAATTGTAAGTTTACTACAATTGTAATGTTCAGCTAAAGAGCTTCCATCTGGAATTTTTTCATTAGTTTTATAAGTATTATTATTTATCTTATCTTTTATATCTTCATATACTAATTTATATTTAGGTAGCATAGAATCTTCCTTTCTAAAATTGTTGCTATACATATTATATACTATATGCAAATAAAAGTATATATTTATATATGCCTTTTGTTAATTGATATATATCTTTTTAAAAAGATATATATCAATTAATAAAACATACTGATTATTTTTAAAAAGATATTGATTATTTTAAAAAAGAAATATATAATTGAACTTGAAAATGTTTTCTGATCGCGACGAGAAACATAATATATTAAGATGGGAGTTACTTATGAAGAAAATTTATAAATTTCCAGAAGGATTTTGGTGGGGAAGTGCCTCATCAGCGGAACAATCAGAAGGTAAGGGTAATACCGATAAGGGAAAAACAATTTGGGAGTATTGGTTCCAGATAGAAAAAAACAGATTTTATGATGAAGTTGGTCCAGATGTAACATCAGATTTCTTCAATAGGTACGAAGATGATATAAAATTAATGAAAGAACTTGGACACAATTCATTTAGAATGTCTATTTCATGGGCTAGATTATTTCCGAATGGAGATGGGGAAGTTAGTGAAAAAGCGGTTGAATTTTATAATAAGGTAATTGATACATTTATAGCTAATGATGTAAAGCCTTTTATTAATTTATTTCACTTTGATATGCCATTAGTAATGCAGGATAAAGGCGGATGGGAAAGTAAAGATGTAGTTGAGGCATATGTGAACTATGCAGATAAGTGTTTTGAACTTTTTGGAGATAGAGCTGAACATTGGTTTACATTTAATGAACCTTTAGGACCAATACTTGGAGGCTACTTACAAGACTTTCACTATCCAAACATAATAGATTTTAAAAGGGGAGCACAAGCAGCTTATTATACAATACTTGCACATGCAAAAGTCATTGAAAGATTTAAAAAACACAACTTAAAATCTAAAATTGGTGTGATACTAAATCTTAGTCCAACCTATCCAAGAAGCGCTAATAAGTATGATGTTGAGGCAGCAGAATATTGTGATTTATTTTATAATAGGAGCTTTTTAGATCCTTGTGTAAAGGGGGAGTTTCCTAAGAAATTAGTAGACCTTCTTAAAGAATATGATCAAATGCCTATATATACAGATGAGGAATTGAAGATAATTAAAGATAATACAGCACAGATCTTAGGATTAAATTACTATGAACCAAGAAGAGCCAAAGCAAGAGAGCATGCTGTAAATCCTAATTCTCCATTTATGCCAGAATGGTTTTTTGATTCATATGTAATGCCAGGAAGAAAGTTTAATAGCTATAGAGGCTGGGAAATATACGAGAAGGGAATACTGGACCTTTGCAAGGATGTAAAAGAGAATTATGGAAATATAGAAGCTTTTATTTCTGAAAATGGTATGGGTGTCACAGACGAAGAACGTTTTATTGAAAATGGACAAGTTAATGATGAATATAGAATTGAATTTATTAAAGGTCATTTAAAATATGTTCATAAAGCAATTGAAGAGGGATGCAACATAAAAGGCTATCACCTTTGGACATTCATTGATTGCTGGTCATGGATGAACGCATATAAAAACAGATATGGTCTAGTTAGTTTAGATTTAAAAACTCAAAAGAGAACAGTAAAGAAAAGTGGAGAGTTTTATAAACTATTAGGCGAAAATAATGGTTTTGAAGAATAAGAAGGAGGAATATAGAATGAATAAATTCTTTAATAAACTAGGAATGTTATCACAAAAATTAGGTGGACAAATTCATTTAAGGTCACTTAGAGATGCATTTGCATCGCTAATTCCATTTATAATTATTGCAGGTTTAATGATTTTCTTTAACTATGTTGTTATTGAACCAACAGGATTTATGTCTAATATAATTAACTCAGCAACATTAACTACTTGGCAGGATGTTGGAACCTCTATTACTAACGGTACTCTAAATTTCTTAGCAATATTGCTAGCTGGTGCATGTGCATATCATTTGGCATTAAATAGAAAATTTGAAAACCCAATTGCTCCAACGCTTTTGGCTATCTCAATATTTGTTATTATGCTACCATTTATAACTACAGTAACACCAGTAGGAGCTAAAGAAGCAGTTCAGGTTTCAGGTGTTATTTCTTTTGGGTCTACTAATTCAGGAGGAATGTTTGTAGGAATAATTGCCGCTATATTATCTACGGAATTTTTTATTTGGCTAACTAAAAATGAAAAACTTAAGATTAACATAGGCGGAGAATCAGTACCTCCAGCTGTTACAAAATCATTTAATGTCTTAATTCCTATAATGATTACTATTCTAACTTTTGCTATAGTATCATTTGCAATAAAGCAACTCTTTGGAACAGATATAAATTCTTTAATTTTAAAAACAATACAAAGACCACTAGTGGGACTAGTTACTAGCTTACCAGGATTTATAATATTAATGTTATTATCTAATTTACTATTTGCAATAGGGATACATCCAGGCGGAGTAATTGCTCCAATTATGGATCCAGTATTATATACAACTATGAATGAGAATATGATTGCTTTTTCTCAAGGTCAACCAATACCTAATATAATAAACATGGCATTTAAGGATACATTTGGAGTAATGGGTGGTTCAGGTAATACTATCGCATTGTTAATTGCTATATTTTTATTCTCTAAGAGAAAAGATTATAGAGACATAGCTAAACTTTCTACAGCACCAGGTATATTCAATATTAATGAACCAGTTATATTTGGTTTACCAATAGTATTTGATTTAACACTAATGATACCTTTTGTATTGGCTTCCCCAATTTGTTTAACAGCAGCATATTTTGTAACTAAGATAGGCTTAATGTCACCTGTAGTAATTCAAACACCTTGGACTACTCCACCAGTTTTATCAGGATTTTTAGCTACAGGCGGTGATTGGAGAGCTTCGGTATTCCAAATAATTATGATTGGACTTACAGTTTTATTATATATTCCTTTCCTAAAGGTTGCAGAGAAAAAAGCAGTTGAATAAGAAAAAACAAGTATAAATAGATAAAAGGAGATGCTTTAATGAAAAAGATATTGTTAGTTTGTAATGCAGGAATGTCAACATCAATATTAGTACAAAAGATGAAGAAAGTAGCTGAACAAAAAGGCATAGAGGTAACAATAGAGGCTATACCATCAACAGATTTATCTCAATTTTGGCAAAGCTCAGATGTAATTCTAATAGGACCTCAAATTGGATTTATGAAAGATAGTATAAAAGAAACGGTAGAAAATAAGATACCAGTAGAAGTTATTAATATGGTTGATTATGGAAGAATGAATGCAGATAAAGTTCTAGCTTTAGCTATAGATTTAATAAAATAAGGTGGTTTGAGATGGACGGAATGGAACTAATTGCTTTCAATATTATCAGTAATGTTGGAACAGCAAAGAGCATGGGAATTCAGGCATTAATTAAAGGACGAGAAGGAAAAAAAGAAGAAGCAGATAAATTACTTGAAGAAGCAGCTTCATTTTTGAAAGAAGGACATAAGTCACATGCACAACTTATACAAGAGGAGGCAAAGGGCAATAAACAAGAGATTTCACTAATACTTATGCATGCAGAAGACCAATTAATGGCATCAGAAATAATTTTATCTTTAGCTAAAGAGATGCTATATATGCAGACTGAAATTAATGATTTAAAGAACAAGTAATAAAAAGTCGAGGTGAATCCTCGACTTTTTATAAGTATTTTTTTAGTTTTTTGGAAGTTACAATGAATTATAAGTTAGACAGCAAGGAGATCTTTTGAACTTATCAGGTATACTCCTACACAGATAGCGCTAATATAATAATATGAAAAAATAAAGCAAGTGATTGTATTTACACATAGTCGCTTGCTTTTATTGTTGGTTAAATTTAAATATATTATGGCTATTTGGATAAATATTGATTATACCTTGTAATACATAGTGTTATTCTATATAATATAAATATACTTTGTATTACAAGGTAAGGGAGGGATTTATTTTGAATAATAATTCTCAAATTCTTAAGGGGATTCTTGAGGGCTGCGTACTTAGTATAATTTCTGAAAGAGAGACATATGGGTATCAATTATTAATGAGATTAAAAAAGAGTGGATTTGAAGATATTGTGGAAGGAACATTATATCCATTATTGCTTAGGCTCGAAAAGAATGGACTAATAGTTGCAGAGAAGAAGAAATCACCTACAGGGATAGATAGAAAATACTATACTTTATCATATGATGGATATCAGGAGCTTAAAAGTTTTATAGGTTACTGGAAGAAGCTATATGTTGATGTGAATAGTATAATAGGGGGGAATAGGGATGAATGATAGCCTACTAAAAGGCGAATATAAGGATGCTTATACTGGTATAGTAATGTATTTGTCAGTTAGCAATCTGCCAAGCTATTTTAGAAGTGAGGTCTGTGAAGATATAGAAGATTTATTAAATAGTGCTCAGAATGATGGAGTTGATGTGAGAAATATTATAGGGGATAATATAGAAGAGTTTTGCAGGGAAATTATAAAGGCAAAGAAATTTAAAAATCAAATAGTATTCAATATAATAAAGGGTATGAATTGGGCATTATTTATGTCAGCTACTTACTCGTTATTAAGTTATTTAGTTGATATACAAATGACTTTAAATCTGGTGACTATGTTTATAATTGACTCTATTATAATTAGATTTATTTTCAGTAGAGGATTAAGGAAAGCAATAATAAAGGGTAAAGGGAGCATGAAAAAGATTATAAATGTAGTAATTGTATATAGTTTATTTGTGTTAGTAGTTGCTATTATTAATTATTTTATACTTATAAGTTACGTTGTAGTAATAGATCAGATATATACGTTTATAGTACTAGTAATTATGATGTTAGGAAACTACTTAACATATAGATTCTTTAAAGGGAAAGATGCAACGATATTTCAGTTATGGTTATAGTTTCAATTATGAAAATCAGGAGGATAAAATATGAGTAATTATAAATTAATAGCATTTGATATGGATGGAACATTATTAAATAGTCAAAAGAAAATATCTCAAAAAAGTATTGAAGCCATTAATAAAGCAATGGAAAAGGGAAAGATTGTTATATTGAATACAGGAAGATGTCCAGCAGAATTAGAAGAATATTTTGAAGTCCTTGATAATATACAGTATTTAAATTGTGTAAGTGGAGCATTGGTGTTTGATAGAAAAAATAATAAAAAGATTTACTCAAAGACCTTAGATATTGAAATAGTTAAGCAGTTATTGGACATTGCAAGCCATGAAGATAATATGGTTCATTTGTTATCACAAGATTCAATTGTTGAAAAAGATAAGATTGATAAAATGAATGATTATCATATGGAAGTATATCAAGAAATGTATGTGAGAGTAACTAACAAATGGGAAAACTTATATTCACAGTATAATGAAAAGCCTTTTCCTGTAGAAAAATTGAATATCTATCACACCTCTAGTGAAGGAAGGGAAAGAACAAGACAAAGAATATTAGATAGTAATTTAGAAGTTGAATTATCTGATGCTGAAACAACATCGCTAGAAATATCAGCTAAAGGGATTGATAAAGGGATAGGACTTGAAAAACTTTGTGAATATCATCAAATAGCATTAGATGAAACTATTGTAGTTGGGGATGCTAATAATGATATAGCGGCATTAAAAAAAGCTGGACTAGCTATTGTAATGGATAATGCTAATGAAAATATTAAACAATTAGCCTCTGTAATTGTAGCTGATAATAATAATGATGGGTGCGTAGAAGCTATTGAAAAATATTTATTAGGTTAATTAGAGGAGAATGACCTTAATATAAATACTTTTCCAATAAGTGCTGAAATTACTAAATCTGAATATGAATAAAAACCGCATAAAATATCACTCGTCATCATTTTTAGGATGATACAATTACATTACTTAGTTATTAATAAAGTGATAGGAGTGATTATTATGATGGAAGATACTCTTAGACGTTATAAAGAGCATGATATTATGACAGAAATTAAAACAATGAAACATATGGTTAGTGGCATAGAAAAGGACATAAAAACTATTGTGGATTATGTTCAAAATATATTGCTTCATCAGCATTGGAGTGAAGCTTATGGATTAAAACTTACAGAGGAAAGAAAGAGAGAACCCTTTATAAGAAGCTTTGAAGACAAGCTGATTTTCTTAAAAAAACTTGGATATAATCATATATCAGAGCAAAAGCCTAATGAAAATAAAATGATAGGAATATGTCGAGATTTTTCTGTAGCTTCAGCTGCACTTTGCAGAGAGGTTGGGATTCCTGCAAGAGCAAGATGCGGTTTTGCTAGTTATTTTGAAAAAGGAAAATATATTGATCATTGGGTTCTTGAATATTGGAACGAAGATAAAAAACAGTGGGTAATGGTAGATGCTCAGCTAGATACGCTTCAACAAAAGGCACTAAAGCTTCCTTTTAACCCTTTAGATGTAGGTGAAGAATATTTTATAACAGGACCAAGAGCTTGGCTAATGTGTAGAGAAGGATTAATTAATCCAGAGTTATTTGGAATTTTTAAATGGTGGGGATATGACTATTTAAGGTGCAACTTAATTTTAGATGTTAATTCATTATTAAAGATTCCAATGCAGCCATGGGATATGTGGGAAGGTTATAAAAGTATGGCAATAGAAAAGTGGAGCGAGGAAGACTATGAGGTAATGGATAATCTATCTAGACTTGCTCTGAATGTTGATATTAACTATGACTCCTTATATAAATATGTGCAGATAAATGGTAAGATAAAAGTACCTGAGGATTTAGGAAAGGTTATAATAGTCTAGAATAAGGGGATAAATATGTCTTATATAGATTCCATGGAAAAAGCATTAGTTTATATAGAAAGTCACTTGCAGGATGATATTGATTTATCTTCTATTGCAAAAGAAGCAGGATATTCTCTTTATCATTTTCATCGTATTTTTAAAGGGGTTGTAGGGGACTCAATCAAGGATTACATTAGGAAGAGAAGAATTACTGAAGCTGCAAAGGAGCTAGTGGGTACAAATAGGTCTATTGTGGAAATAGGTATAAGTTATGGGTACGAATCAAGAGAGGCATTTAGTAGAGCCTTTGAAAAAGTCTATGGAAGAAAACCTTCAGAGGTAAGAAGAGATAATTTGCTTTATTTTATAAGAGAGCCAATGAATTTTGATTACATGATGTTTCAGCTGAAGCTAAGAAAAGAAGGATTAACACCTTTATTTAGAAAGCTTCCTGAAAGATATGTAGTAGGTAAGAAGTGGAAGGTAAAGGCAGATGGTAGTAATCTTCAAGATATACCATTGTTTTGGCAAAAGTGGAATACCGAAAAAGAGAGTAAAAAAATAGCAGAACGTAAATATACTAATGAAATTATGGGGATTTGTATATTTTCAGAGGAAGACGTTTTTGAGTATATGATAGGTCACGAGGTTAAGAGTATAGAAAATATTCCTGAGGGTATGGTGCTTCATAAATTAGAACCATCCTTTTATGCAGTATTTAGAAGTATAGGACCAATAACAGAAAGTGTACAAAAAACTTGGGATTACATCTATTCAGTATGGTTAAATGAATCAGACTATAAACACAGAGACACTGATGATATCGAATATTACTTTTATAATAACGGTGAGCTTGTTGCTGAACTTTATATACCTATTATAATAAGATGAATGCCTATAAAGTTACTGATTATGGTATTATATGTTTAATAAACTCTTGAAGACGTAATAAATAGTGAAAATATGATGAGAAATGGAGTGATAACTTGAAGGTTTATATTTCAGCTGATATTGAAGGAATAAGTGGGGTTGTAAGTAAAGCTCAGCTTAGTCCAGAGGGATATGATTATCAAAGGGCAAGAATGCTTATGACAAAAGAGGTTAATGCAGCTATTGAGGGAGCTATTGAAGCTGGTGCAAAGGAGATAGTAGTAAATGATTCGCATGGACCTATGACTAACATTATTATAGAAGATTTAAATCAAAAAGCAAATTTAATAACTGGTACACCTAAAAGGCTTGGAATGATGGAAGGCATTGATGCTTCATATGATGGGGTTATTCTGATAGGTTATCATTCTAAGATGAATACCCCAGGTGTTCTAGCTCACTCATATCATGGTGGTGTTATTTCAGATATAAGTATTAATGGAAAGAGTGTTGGAGAGTTTGGCATTAATGCTTGTGTTGCTGGTTATTTTGATGTTCCTGTAGTTTTGGTTTCAGGTGATAACATATTATCTGATGAAGTTTCAGCAATAAATGATAAAATAGAAAAAGTTGTCGTAAAAACAACTCAAGGAAGATATTCTGCTAAGTGTATATCTCCAGAAATTGTTCATGATATGATTAAAGAAAAGGTTAAAACAGCCTTATCAAAGGTTGATAATATACCTTCAACTACAGTTAATGGTTCAATTGAGTTAAAGGTTAGTTTTTTAAATAGTGGTTTAGCTGAAGTTGCATCAATTATGCCTCGTACAGAATTAATTGAGCCTAATGTTGTTTTGTATAATGCAGATAATATTATAGAAAGCTACAGGGCTTTAATGGCAATGATTCATATAGCGAGTTCTATAAATTAGATTACTTTGCATATGATGATTGATGAGAAATACCAGGGGAGAGGATTAGGAACAGAAGCCCTGAAATTATGTATAAACTATATAAAATCAAAACCTTTTGGGAATTCAAATGATGTTCTATTAACTTGCAATTTTGATAATTCTCATGCAATTCATATTTATGAAAAGTTAGGTTTTAAAGATACTGGAGAACGTGATGATGATGAAATAATTATGAAGTTAGTAATTTAACTTCATATGCAAAAAGATTATAAGTACAACCCCTCCACAATGAAAAATATGTTGTGGAGGGGTTGCTTATTTATCTAATATTATAGTAATTTAACCAGCTTTTCTAATGTTTCAGATAGTTCTTTTGCTAGCATAAAGTCTTTAACTCTTAAGGCTGCTTCTATTTGTGTTTCAATTGATTTTTTATTTTGTTCAATTTCTAAGTAGTCTTTGCCAAAATGATTAGCATAGATTCTCTGTCTAAATTTACGCATACGCACTTTTCTAATGGTTTTATCTTCAATGATTAAAACTGAATCCATACAGTTTACTACGGTATAGAAATCATGAGAAATCATTAAGATAGCACCTTTGTAGTTTTTTATAGCTTTTTCTAATGCTATTTGTGAATATGTATCTAAGTGACTTGTAGGTTCATCAAGTAGCAGTATATTTGCTTGACTAGCAGAGATTTTAGCTAGTTGAAGCATGTTTTTTTCTCCACCAGATAAAGCACTTATTTTCTGATTAACTGATTCTTCATCAAAACCATAGTCTAAAACATGAGCTTTAATATCATCACGAGTTTTAAAACCAGCATCAAAGAACTCTTCAAGTATTGTATTAGATTCATTTAGTGTTTTGTTTTGAAGCTGAGATAAATAAGCGACTGTAGCATTTTCATTTATTTTGATAGCAGGATTATTATTTTCAAAGATTTCTTGTAGTAAAGTGGTTTTCCCTGTACCATTTGAACCTATAATAGCTACTTTTTCAGTAGGGTTAAGTTCAAAGGTAACATTTTCTAAAAGTACATCATCAAAGGAAACACTATAATCCTTAACTTCTAAAGCAAGACCTTCTTTAATTTCATCGTATGTAAATAGATTGATATTAGGTTCTTTAATCTCTATAAATGGAGCTTTAATTCTACGTTTTTCTAATCTTTCTTGGATTTTAACTCTAGCGTTTAGTGTTCTTCCTCTAAATGCTTCGGCATTATCAGTTGCTATATCTCTTAGTTTCTTTATTAAGAGTTCGTTTCTAGCAATTTCTGCATCATCTTCAGCAGCAAGTTCTTGAAGTTCAATTTTAGTTTGAAGTAAGGAGAAGTTATAATCGATATAGCTTCCATCAAACTCTTGTAGTTCCAGGTTTTCAAGATGAAGAATTTTATTGAAACAGTGATTTAATAGATATCTGTTATGTGTAATAACTAACATTGTTCCTTGGTGTGAATTGATTAGATCTTTAAGGGATTTAAGGTTCTCAAAGTCTAAAAACACATCAGGTTCATCCATAATAATCAAGCTTGGATTATTTAGCATTGCTTTAACTACTTGAATAAGCTTAAATTGCCCACCACTAAGCTCAGATATCATTGCATATTTATATTTAATCAATTCTGTAAGATTTAGTTGTTTATCTATAGTATTTTCGAAATCATTACCACCTATTGCGTCAAAAGCATCTAAAGCTTCTTGGTACTTTTCTAATAAAGTATCAATATCTGAAGAAGTTTCCATTTCAGTGCATATAGCTGTTATTTCATTTTGTAGTTTAATGAAGTCTTCTCCTATATATTCGAAAACTGTAACATCTTTCCCTTCGTCTAATTTAGGGAATTGACTTACATAACCAATTCTACAATTAGGGTCTATCTCTAGGGTACCATCAAACATATATTTTTCAGGATCCATTAGCATATCTATAAGTGTACTCTTTCCACTACCATTTGTTCCTATAAAGGCACAATGTTGATCTTCTTCTAATGTAAATGAAACATTATTATATAGATCTTTTTGTGGATATGAATAGGATAAGTTATAAGCTTTTATCATATTATTACCTCTCTTTACAATTAAAAAAGAGCCTATGAAAATAAGCTCTTTAGTATATTAATTTACTAATTTAAATTTCACACTTAGGTTTATGTTGAAAAGACTTTTATTAAGTTTAACATTGATAGCATAACACCTTTTTTTACTAAGTTCAATGATTTCATACAATAAACTTTCTTATAAATTATGGTAGAGTCATTGACAAAGAATTTAGATGTAATTAAGATGAAATTAGTTGATGCAATAATTTATAAAAGGGGCATGATTATGAAGAAAATGAAAAAACTAGCAGTGGGCTTAATTTTAATTATATCAACAACAATGCTATATGGATGTTGGTGGCAAAACCCTGATTTTATTACACATAGTTACTTTGGAGACGCTAAAAACGGTCATACTGATATTCAAAAGTTATTTACCATGATGGAAGAAGAATCAAATCAAAATATTAAGAGAGATTTTAACGGGAATAGTTTTTCAGAAGAAACTCAAAATAAATTATTGAAAAAGCTAAAGGGTATAGATTATAAGATAGAGAGTGAAAATATTGATGGGGATAGAGCTAGGGTTAGGGCTAATATAAAAGGTATGGATTTTAATATTATTGTAGGAAAGGCTATGGAGGAAACTTTTAGTTACATACATGAGCAAGCTCTTTCTGGAGTTCAAATATCTGAGAAAGAAAAAAATGCTTATTTTGATAATTTGGTTAATAAATATTTAGATCAAGTTACTTATAGTGATAGAGTATCATATGTTGATGTGGAAAAGGTTGATAAAAAATGGATTGTTAAAGAAAGTGCTGCAATATCGAAGTTGTTGTTAGGAATTGATGAATATACTTTCAGTAGTGAAAATCAAAATCCAGAAAAAGTACAAGCAATGAGTTTAAATACTCCATTTACAGTAGAAACTGAACTGGGAAATTATAATTTAACTATTGAAGATGCAAGAGCAATAGGTGCAGGTAAATGGTATGAATTTGGTGTTAATAAAGTAGTTTTAGATTACAATTATGAAAATATAAGCTTTGGGGTAAATAACGTTACTATGCTTTATATTGGTGAATCTGCCTTTCAAGTTTTAGATGATGAAGGAAATATTGTTGATACATATCCAGCATCTGAGGAAAGTAGGATACCTGAAAATATTGGAATAGGAGAAAAATGCACGGCAACCGCAACGTTTAAGGTTAAAAGTGATAGCAAAAACTTAAATGTTGTATTTACAAGAGGAAGTCGAAAAATATGCAAGATAACAGTTCCAATTAATTAAATATATATGAAATAGATATAGAACATATTGGTTTTTAGAAATAGATGTGATAATATTTAGTAAGAAAATAGTCGGATTTTGTAACATATAAATAGATTGGAGAGACGTTTATGATAATCGATAAAATGGACAATATCTTATTGTATAAATCAATGGTGCCTAATTTAGAGGTTGGTTTAAATGCTATAAAACAATTAGAGGTTTTTGAAGAAGGCAAGTATACCTTTGAAGGTGGATTTTACATGATTCAAAAAGGTGAAACTAAATCTTTAGAAGAGGGAACTTTTGAAGCTCATCGTAAGTATATAGATATTCAGATTCTTGTAGATGGTAGTGAAGAGGTTGCTTGGTCAGATATTAAAGATCTTACTACAGTAATTGAATATGATGATACAAAAGATGCAGAACGTTTCGAAGGAGACAGGAGTCACAATATTCTTGTATCAAAAGGTATGTTTTACATAGCATTTCCTCATGATGCACACAGAGCAACAGGACATACAACTGAAAAACACAGTTACACTAAAATAGTAATGAAATTGCCAGTGGAAGCTTAATATAAAAGACAAAGGGATTATATGATTAAACGTATAATCCCTTTGTCTTTTATTTAGTTATAACAAGTTTATTTACTGCATGATATAAAATAAGAGCTGATTTCTTATATTAAATAATCTTAGTTAGAAGACAAACTTGACTTAATTATTTAATGAAGCTTCATAAACAGGAACCCCATCTAACTTTCCATTGACTTCTTTACTTGCCATCAAGGTAACTGCTTTTATTGGAATCTTAATTCGGTCATATTGAAGTAAGTTATCCAAATCTATAGATTCTTCGTTAAATACAACTCTTCGTCCTAGGGTTATATGAGGTGTAAAAAGTTTATCATAAAATCCTATTTTGTTTTTTGATAATAGTGTAGACAGCTCTTTATGTAGTTCAGAAAGAACGGAGCTTTCTCTTGTGCCTATCCATAGAATATTGGTGTTTTTTCTTTTAAAAACACCTAAGTTACTTAAGGATAATTCAAAAGATGGAATAGTTAAAACTGCTTTATCTATAACTTCTTTTATTTTTTCAATTTGAATATCATCAGCTTCTCCTATGAAGCAAACTGTTAAGTGAAAGTTATTCTTACGAGTAAAGCTGCCTTCGGTGCAGTGATTTTTTATATCTGAGGTTATTTGTTCCAAATAATCTTTAACTTTATCTTCAAAAGCTATAGCAATATAGATTCTCATATTTTTATATCCCTTTCATCAAATGATAGTGTGTATAAGTTATTTTTAACAAATAATTATGATGGAGTAAAGGGGATTAGCAAATTTCTTAAAATTTCTAATACCTTTTACTCCTATTAAGCTTAAAGTACAATATGAAGGTTTTTATTTATTAAGTCACTAGTAACTTTTCCATCTTTTATTTCAATGATTCTATCTGCTTTTTCAGCTATTCTATTATCATGAGTTATAACTATAAAAGTGGTTTTCATTTTCTCATTTATATCCCTAAGAAGATTATAAATACTTTCAGTAGATTCTGAATCTAGGTTTCCGGTTGGTTCATCAGCAAGTACTATTTTAGGGTTATTAATTAAAGCTCTTGCTATAGCAGTTCTTTGTTGTTGGCCTCCTGACATGTTGGTTGACATGTTGTTTTTAACTTTACTTAAACCTACTAACTCTAGAAGTTCATTAGCTCTTTCTTTGATTTCCTTTGAAGGCTTTGAATTTCCTATCATAAAAGGCATTAGAACATTTTCAAGAGCTGTAAACTCAGGAAGAAGATAATGAAACTGAAATATGAAGCCAATAGTCTTGTTTCTTAAATCTGCTAATTGATTCTTTTTCATTGTATCTGTTCTTATTCCATCAATATATATTTCTCCATTAGTTGGTTTATCTAAGGTTCCCATTATATTAAGAAGTGTACTTTTTCCACTTCCAGAAGCACCAATAATTGAATTAAAGGTACCTTCTTGAAAGGATAGATTTACATTATTTAAAACTTGAGTTTTAAGTACTTGACCATATACTTTATCTATATTTTTCATTTCAATGATATTACGCATTTCTAATCACCTCTATTGGATTTAATTTTGAAGAACCTCTTGCAGGAATTAATGCTGCCAATGTTGAAGCTATAAGTGCTATAACAGCTGATATTATTATAAAGTTGTAATTGATATATAATTCAACTACAGGAGTTCCATCAGGATTTAGAGCAAATTTTGTAAAAATAAAACTTAAGCCTAAACCTAAAGCCACTCCAAGTATTGCTCCCATTAAACCTAATAAAAATCCTTCAAATAGAAAAATTAAACTTGATTGACTGTCCTTAATTCCCATAGCCTTAAGTATTCCAATTTGCTTCGATTTTTGTACTACAGTTATAATTAAAACGCTAGCTATACCTAATATAACTGATACCATAACAAATACTTGAATCATATAACTTGATATGCTTTGACCATTTAAACCACTTAATAATGATGCATTTTGATCTTTCCAGTTATCAACCTTAATATCACTTCTATTAATGTTAGAACCTATAACTGTTGCAATCTCATCTGCTTTAAATACATCTGTTACTTGCATTTCAATACCAGTTATTTTATCACCAGTAGAGAATAATTCTTTTGCAGAAGATAAATCAGTTATAAGCCATGCTTTATTTATGCTAGCAACTTTTAAGTCATAAAAGCCAGTTACTATTAGAGTTTTTACATCACCTGAGTTAGTTATTAAGCCAATTTTATCATTTAGGTTAAGGTTAAGCTCTTCTTTTAAATCTTTTCCTACTAACGTTTCAAATTTGTTGTTTGGAACTTTACCTTCATAAATACTATCTTTGAGATCATAAATTTTATCCGAATCATCAATGTTCATACCACGTACTAGAACTGAGTATGTTTTAAGATCTGTTTTAATAAGTGCAGGCGAATCTGATACTACAGAAACATCTTTTATTCTTGAATCAGATTCTTTTATATTATCTACTATGCTATCATAATCAGATATTAATCTATCAGAAGTATCTGATGATAAGGTTACTTGAGAAGAATTACCTACTGTTTTATCAATTAAACTTTTCTGAAGCCCTTGTATTAAGGAGCCTATAAATATCTGAACTGAAACACCAACTGCTATTCCTAAGGCTATAAGAGCAGTTTGACCTTTTGTAGATTTTAAGAATCTGAGTGCTATTTTAAACGAAATTTTCAACTTAATCGCTCCCTTATAATTTAATTTGCATTATTTATTAATAACTATTATTATTTACATATTAATAGTATATTACAATATGAAATAAATCAATATATTTAATATAAAAATATTTCAAAGTGTGTTAAGATTATATGAAGAGGTGACTGCTATGGAAAAAAGTATTTCTGATAATATAAAGTATTTAAGAAGTTTAAAAAAGTACACTCAAAAAGAGTTTGCTTCTTTACTGGGAGTAGCACAAACTACTGTTGCAAATTATGAAAATGGGCTTAGAGTTCCTGATGCTCAGAAACTTCAAAAAATTGCAGATATATTTGAGGTATCTTTAGACAATTTATTAGGACGAGAGAGTAGAAAAGAGAATAGCAGTATAATTCAGAAGAAATTATCATTAATAAATAATAAAGAGGAATCTTTTAAAATATATTTAAATTTACTTTTGGAAGGGAAGGGCACAGATGCAAGAGAGTTTGTAATAGGTCTATATCATCAAGGATTGCCTATGAAATCTATATATTTTGATATTTTTGAAAAATCATTAAAGGAGGTAGGGACTTTTTGGGAGAGTGGTAAGATAGATGTTTGGCAGGAGCACTTTATTTCTGAAGTAACTATGGATTTAATGAGAGAAATAAAAGGTAAAGAGAAAAGAAAAAAGAAAAATTTGTGTTATGTAATGGGGGTAACAGCTGGGGCAGAGCTTCATAATATTGGACTTAAAATGATTTTAGATACTCTAGAAATAGAAGGTGGAAAATCACTTTATCTAGGTTCTAATGTACCAGTTCAAAGTTTGGTGAATGCAGTTAAAAGTGAAAAACCTGATTTATTAGCTATATCAGTAACAATAGATCATCATATAGAATCAGTAAAATATATGATTGAAGCCATAAGAGAGAATGTTAAGGGTAAGTTGCCAAAGATTGTTGTTGGTGGAGGAGCTTTTAAAAATAATCCAAAGCTCTGGCAATCAACTGGTGCAGATCAGTATTCAGACAGTGTAGAGGATTTGATTTCCTTTATAAATAATTAATAATAGCATTAAAAAAGCAAGTGAGGATCTTTAAATATCTCCACTTGTTTTTTTTATGTAAGCTAGTATTACATATACTTATGCACAATAAAATAATTTTATAACAAACTGTTAATAGAATGTTGACAAATTTTACGAATCACTATAAAATAATACAGGGATGTAAATGATAATTACTTTCATTATCTTTTACCAATTAAAGAGGTTGATAAAAATTAATATAACAATCGGAGGGAGATTTAAAATGAAACTAAAAGGACTAACTACTATAATCCTTGCTTGTGCTTTATTAGTAACTGGCTGTGCTAGCAAAGCAAACAAAACTGAAGATACATCTAAGGGAGGCGACACTGCTTCTTCTGTTTCTTATCCAATAACAATTAAACATGCTTATGGTGAAACTGTAATAAAAGAAGAACCTAAAAATGTTGTTGCAATTTCTTGGGGGAATCCAGATACACCTTTAGCGTTAGGAGTTGTACCAGCTGGTATATCCAAAGCTAACTATGGTAAAGTCACTGAAAAAGGATTATTACCATGGACAGATAAAAAGTTCACTGATTTAGGAGTAGACAAACCAGTTGTATTTGATGACGTTGATGGTTTAGATTATGAGGCTATAAGTAATGCTAATCCAGATGTTATATTAGCTGCATATTCAGGTCTTACTCAAGAAGAATATGATATGTTAAGCAAAATAGCCCCTGTTGTTGCTTATCCTAAACTTGCATGGCAAACATATTGGAGAGATCAAATAACAACTAATGCAACTGCAATGGGTAAAAAAGATGAGGGAACTAAATTAGTTTCAGAATTAGATAAGTTAATAGCAGACAAAACTGCTGAGTATCCTAGCATTAAAGGTAAAAAAGTTGCTTTCTGTTACTTTAGTCCAACTGATTTAAGTAAGTTCTACATATATACTTCAACAGATCCACGTGCGGCGTTCTTAAATGACCTTGGATTAGTAGAAGCTGATAGTGTTAAAGAACTTGCAAAATCTTCGGATAGTTTTGCTCTTACAATTAGTTCAGAAAATATTGATAAATTAGCAGACGTTGAAGTAATTGTTGCTTATGGAAATGCTGAATTATTAAAACAACTTCAAGCTGATAAGTTATTAGGAACACTTCCAGCAATTAAAAATGGATCTGTAGCGTTAATTGATGAAACTTCAGATTTAGCAGCAGCAGCTACTCCAAGTGCATTATCTATTCCTGCAACTATAGATGAATATTTAAAGCTAATCGGAGAGGCAACAGATAAAGTTAAATGAAGCTTACAAAAACAATAGGAATATATTTAGGGAGTATTCTTTTTCTAGGTTTATGTGTGCTTGCATCACTAGCATGGGGATCAAAAAATGTAGGATTTAGTGAGGCTATTAATGCCTTACTAAATTCTACTGATTTGTCCTTTTCTGCATTAGTGGTTCGTGAGCGTATCCCGAGAACAATTTTTGGTATTATGGCAGGAGCTTCTCTTGGAATATCAGGAGCTCTTATGCAATCTATAACAAGGAATCCAATAGCTGACCCCAGTATTTTAGGTGTTAATACAGGGGCATCTTTGTTTGTTGTAATAGGAATAGCATATTTTAATATCAACTCAGCAAATCAATATATTTGGCTAGCGCTGGCTGGAGCAGGGATAACAGCAGTGGTTGTTTATTTTATTGGTTCTATTGGAAATGGAGGAGCGACGCCTATTAAACTTGCTTTAGCAGGGGCTGCTACTAGTGCAGTCTTAACTTCTTTAGTAAGTGCAATTATACTTCCAAGAAGTGATGCTATGGATAAGTTTAGATTTTGGCAGGTTGGGAGTATAGGTGGAGCTAATTGGGATAGTATTAGATTGATACTTCCTTTTGTAATAGTTGGATTAATAATAAGTATAGCAGCAACACCAGCATTAAATGTATTAGCTTTAGGGGACGATGTTGCAACTGGTTTAGGTGTAAATATAGGTATTATTAGAATTATTTGTGCAGTTGCAGGAGTTATATTATCTGGTGCAACTACAGCAATAGCTGGTCCTATAGCCTTTATAGGATTAATGATACCACACACTATACGTCTTATTTTTGGTTCAAACTTAAATGGAATAGTTCCTTTATCAGCTATTGGAGGTGCAGCTCTTTTAATAATTTCAGATGTTATTGGAAGAGTAATTGGAAGTCCAGGTGAAGTTCAGGTAGGAATTATTACAGCATTTATTGGAGCACCAATTCTTATTATGATTGCTAGGAAAGCGAAGGTGAGAGCTATATGATACAAACTAATCACAATACGATTAGACAAGGTTATACTAGAAGAAAAACTCGTTTGATTAGCGTCAATATTATTTTGATTGTATTAACTTTACTATTGTGTGGCATTATGCTTGTATATGGTAAAAATATTTATGATTTAAATACGGTTATAAGAGTTCTTAGTGGAGAACAGATACAAGGGGCGACCTTTACTATAGGAACTCTACGTTTACCGAGAATGCTTTGTGGACTTTTAGCTGGATTGGCTTTTGGTATAGCAGGAAATACATTTCAAACTATGTTAAGGAATCCATTAGCAAGTCCCGATATTATAGGTATAAGTTCAGGTTCTAGTGTAGCAGCGGTTTTCTGTATATTAGTTCTTCGTATAAGTGGGACTGGTGTTTCTATAGCCGCAGTAGTTTCTGGAATTCTAGTGGCATCACTTATATATGTGTTATCTAAAGGTTCAGGATTTTCAGGTGGAAGACTTATACTTATAGGAATTGGAATGCAGGCAATGATAAATGCTCTAATATCATATTTGCTTGCAAAATCATCACAGCATGATGTACCAACTGCACTTAGATGGTTAAATGGAAGTTTAAATGGAATGGTTATTGAAGACGTACCATTTTTATTTGTCGTTGTTGTTGTATTTGGAATTACTATTTTATGCTTAACAAAACAGCTTCAGGTATTAGAATTAGGGGATGAGTTTGCAACTACACTTGGGGTTAGAATTAATGTAGTAAGAATTATGCTGATTCTTAGTGCTGTATTTCTAATAGCTTTCTCAACTGCTGTTACAGGCCCTATATCTTTTGTAGCATTTTTAGCTGGACCAATAGCAGCAAGGCTTGTTGGACTGGGATCGCCAAATGTTTTATCAGCAGGGCTAGTTGGAGCTTTATTAGTACTTAGTGCAGATCTTATTGGTCAATTTGCATTTGGTACAAGATTCCCTGTTGGAGTAATTACAGGGATTTTAGGAGCGCCATATATGCTGTTTCTATTAATAGTTATAAATAGGAGGGGTCAGGCATAATGACTAAAAAACAACCGTTATTTGAAGCAAAAAAAGTAGTAACTGGATATGATAAAAAGATTATAATAGATGGAATTGATATAACTATTCCGAGTAATAAGATTAGCGTTATTATAGGTGCTAATGCATGCGGTAAATCAACCCTACTTAAAACACTTGCTAGACTTATTAAACCTGTTTCAGGAGATATTGTAATTGATGGTAAGAAGATTACTTCAATACCTTCTAAGCAATTAGCACAAGTTTTAGGTTTACTTCCTCAATCCCCAATAGTTCCAGAAGGAATAACTGTTTGGGATTTAGTTTCAAGAGGTAGATATCCATATCAATCATTTTTAAAAAGTATGGATAAAACAGATTTTAATGCCATAGAAGAAGCACTTGAAATCATGGGAATAACAGAACTTGCTAACCGTAGTGTAGATGAGTTATCAGGTGGTCAACGTCAAAGAGTATGGATTGCAATGGCTCTTGCCCAGCAGACAGATATACTTCTTTTAGATGAACCAACCACTTATCTTGATATAGCGTACCAAGTAGAGATTCTTGATTTATTAACAGACCTAAATCGTAAAAGAGGAACTACTATTGTGATGGTACTTCATGATATAAATTTATCTGCTAGATATGCTGATTATATATTTGCTCTACGTAAAGGTAAATTAATTAGTCAAGGAACACCGGAAGAGGTTATAACTTCAGAATTAATAGATACTGTATTTGATTTGGATTGTGTAGTTATACAAGATCCAGTGTCTGATTCACCTTTTATTGTACCAAGAGGAAGACACCATGCTAATACATCAGATAAAAGTAAATAGATTTATTGAAGAGACAAGTGATTATATGTTTAATATTATCACTTGTTTTGTGGTTTAAAGATAAAAATTAGGTTTAATTAATTTATTATAAACATTCAGTGAGAAAATTCATTTTGTAAATAAATTTAACTGTGATATAATGAAAAATGCTGTTTTGAAGTAAGTATTGGGGGAATTTATAATATGAAATATTTTTTTAATAAAGCAATGACAATGATGAAAGCAGAGATGGTATTTAGCATTACATTTGCTTTATCTATCGTTACATCCATAATAATTAGTCCTAAATTAAGTTATATTGATTTTCCAGTATTGATGCTTCTTTTCAATCTAATGATAGTAATAGCTGCTTTTGAAAATGTACAATTATTGGACAAGATAGCTATTGGGATTTTAAGAAAGAATAAAAATCTTAGAATGATTTCTGGTATATTAATTAGTTTATGTTTTGTTTTTTCAATGTTTATAACTAATGATGTTGCACTTATAACTTTTGTACCATTAACTATGATTATTGCTAAAAAAGCTAAATTTGATCCTATTAAGATAGTAATTTTAGAAACTTTAGCAGCTAATATAGGAAGTAGTTTTACACCTATGGGAAATCCACAAAATCTATATCTTTTTTCATTTTTTAATATAAATATCCTGACATTTTTTAAAATCACAATATTAATAGCTGTGGCAGGAATGTTGTGGTTATTTATTTTAAATAATAGAGTTGAGGATTCTGAACTAGAGTTTGAATTAGACAAAATAGAAGTTAGAAATAAAAAAGTTGCAATAATATACTGTATTTTATTTATATTTATACTCTTGTCAGTTTTTAATGTTATTGATTATAGGGTAGCTTTTATTACAACAATTATTGTAACATTAATTATAAAAAGAAGTTTATTTAAAGAGTTAGACTATGTACTTTTATTGACTTTTGTATGTTTTTTTATTTCAATAGGAAATATTTCTAATATGAAAAGTATAAATGAGATTATGAAAATCTTATTAAGTAATAATATTGGAGTGTATTTCTCTGCAATATTTTTTAGCCAGTTAATAAGTAATGTACCGTGTGCTATTCTTTTATCAAAATTTACTACTTCATGGCAAGTTATATTAATTGGTGTTAATGTTGGAGGAATGGGTACAATTATAGCTTCACTAGCAAGTT
Source organism: Clostridium sp. YIM B02506 (assembly GCF_022324845.1). NCBI lineage: Bacteria > Bacillati > Bacillota > Clostridia > Eubacteriales > Clostridiaceae > Clostridium > Clostridium sp. YIM B02506. The sequence goes on along the minus strand of NZ_JAKGTG010000008.1, from coordinate 72,916 downwards.
TGATATCTTATAAAATTTACATTAAAGAGTATGATGGGAAAAAGTATTTATCTAAATTTACAAAATACAATTTTGGAAGTTTGTTAGTATTTGGAGCCTTATTTTTAGTGTTTGTATTTTTACCAATATAGTAAATAATATCTGTAAAAAACAAGTGACGATATTCAGGGATAGCGTCACTTGTTTTTAATTTAGGATAAATTATTCTCCATCCTCTCCTCCAGGACCATCTCTTCTTGGACGGAAGGATTCAGGAAGAGGTTCAACATTTTTATATTGACTAGCAATTTTGCTCTCATTCTCTGAATTAAATGTGCTACCTTGATCCTTAGAAGATGAGCAACTATTTTGTTGTTTAAAGTTTGAATTATTATTTTTATTAGCCATACTATATCACCACCTTCAAAGTTATTTTGTACATATGGTTAGTTTTTATGTACACTAAAACTTGAGAGAATTTGATGCTAAAAAAATATGGCATTACATAAAATAAAAAGGGAATATGTGAAATATAAGTTCTAAAAAGGTTAATTATAGCTCCTATCTTTCATTTATCATAAGAATTCTATTAAGCTTTATGATACTCTTTTTATTTTTATTATTTATTAGAATTTCATCATGAGTTATTTTCTCCACCAAAACATCAAAATGCCCTTGTGGTGTAGTAAACATTGATTTACATATATAACGAATCATGCAGCGTTTACCTTCAAAGTATTTAAGAGGACTTGATAAAGGCAGGTTATCTAAGTATATGTCTGGTATCTTTGTTGAAGTTTTTTTGTATATATCTGCATCTGAAATTGAAAGAATGCTTTTAATTTTTAATATTCCTTTTTTGCCTTTTTTATCATGGAAAAGTAGGTAATCATCATCAGTATTAAGCATAGCTACTTGATAAAGTCCTCCAAAACCCCTGTCATCTAAAAATATCTTTACCCAACGCCCAATAAAATCCTTATAGCAATCTAAAGAAGATGTATTAGTTGAGTTATCAGTATTTACTTTTGAAGGTAGAGTTAATCCTTCTATAAGAAGATAGTCTGTTGAAACTCTAAATAAGTAGCTTAATTGAATTATTTTATCTGTATCTGGAATCGACTAATCTAACTCCCATTTTGAAATAGCCTGTCTTGAAACCTCAAGTTTTTCCGCTAATTGCTCCTGAGAAAAATTATTCTGTTTTCTAAGTTCTTGTATTCTTTTGCCTAATGTCATAATAAGACCTCCCTTATTTTAGTATTATCAGTATACTAATTATGACAATTCACCACTACCAAATAAACCTTGAATATTCGCAACCTATAGTTGCAAGTTTAAATTTAATAAGAATATTTTTCTATTTATCATAAGATTATTATACTATTAATATTGGAACTTTAACTCTAGAGGTTGAAAAAGTTGTAATAGGATAAATTGGTATAGTATACTGTAAAAGATATTAAGATGAATATAATGTGTAATTTAAATAAACTATATTTAAATATATATGGAAAGGAAAATATATAGCGAGTTTTATTTAACTTAGTTATATAAGGGTAGAATTATAAAAGAAACAAAAGAATTTAAAATAATATTTCGTATGGGATTAATAGGCATTATTGCTGTAATAATAACTATAATAAGTGACTTTATATTAATAGGTAGGCCTAATAGTGCTATGGATTTTTTGAAACTTGGCACTGAAAGCATGGCTGGATTATCGCAATGGAGAATAACTGTTGGTACATTTCTTGGAGTTATAGTAATTCCATTTCAAATAGCTGGATTAGGTATGGTTTATTATGCTCTTAAGCCGGCAGGTAAATTTAAGTCACTTACAGTAGTCATTTCAACTGCACATGCATTAATGTTAGCTGTAGGATTTCATATAGCTTATGCATATATTGCAAGTGGGTGGAGACTTTATTATGAAACTGGGGCTTCTAATCTGATAGTTAGAGATATGATGAAAATGTTCGATAATTATTGGCTTATAACATTAATTATAATAGGCGTAGAAGCTACAGTTAGTTCCCTTTTATATATAATAATTATTATAAGGTATGAAACCTTGTATCCTAAATGGATGGCATTTTTAAATCCAGTTGGCATTTTAATTTGTGTTTTTCTTATGATGTTGGTACTGCCTTATCCTATTGGAGGATTTATTGCTCCAGCTTTTCTTAATATATCAACCTTAACATTTTTTATATGTCAATTGGTTATTCTTAAACAAAAAGATAAAGTGCTTATATAATGTTTAAATCAAAAAAACTCCTAAGCCTTTTATTAGCTTAGGAGTTTTTTTATATATTTGCTACCACTTAAACCAGAAAATTACCCCATTATCATAATTTTTTGCGCCATAGGAGAAATTATATAATTCAAGTATTTTACTGGATATAGAAAGACCTAGTCCTGTACCTTTAGTATTACTACGAGAGGAATCAACTTTTTTGTATGGTTTCCATATTTCAGTTAATTCTTTTTCAGGTATATGACTTCCACTGTTGTAGAACTCAAGAATATCTTCATTTATAGTGATATTAATTGACCCACTATTAGGAGTATGTTCAAGTGCATTTACAAAAAAGTTATTAATAACTCTCTCCATTAATGCAAAATCAGCTTTTATAACCTCATCACCCTCCATATTTATAACAATTTGTTTCTCATCACAGATTGGACTATAGTGATTAATTAATTTATCGCATACCTCAGAAAGAGAAACATCTTCATATTTGATTTTAAAGGAATCAGATTCTAATTTTGATAATTCAATCATACCTAGAACTATCTTGTCCATACGTTTTACGTTAGCTTGAATATTTGCAGCATAATGATCTTTTTTTTCTGTATTAACATTCTCTATAAGATTTTCAGCATAACCTGATATGATACTTAGGGGTGTTTTTAAATCATGTGCTAGTGCATTTGTTGTCTCTATTCTATATTTTTCTAAGTCATCTCTCCTTTTATAAAGCTTGCAGCTTTGGGTAGATATGATAAGAGCAGCTATAAAAAATGTTACGAAGCAACTTATCCATACAAATATTAATGTTGGATAAGTGAGTTTTAATAAATTAACTTCAGTAGCACAAACTGTCCAATACTCGCTATAATAATTTTCACCATCGAAGGTTAATGTTTTTAATGTATCTTCATAAGGCATAGGATAATAATATCTATAGGTAAATAGAGCAATTTTTTCAGTGGATATAGATACTGATTCCTTAATCATTTTCTTTAAATTTTCACTACTGGATACTACATTGCGTAATTCAGTATTATTAGTAGAATTTTTATGGATATTTTGAATAGCTCCAAATTTAAAATATGGTAAGCCCGCAGTATTTTTATCATTAATATTATAAAATACTTTAGTAACTGTAGCACCTGAGGATGATATTATACCACCATTTTCCTCTATTTTATTAACATACATAGGGGTTACACTTATTTTATCAGGAATAATCATTTCATTTTTAAGCCAAAAGCCCTCTAAGAGTAATGAATAGCTAGAAATATCTCCAGCTTTTTCTGCCTTTGGTTCAATAAATAGATAGTTTTTTAATTCCGATACGTCATATTCGCTAAACCAATCACTAGGGTTTAAGTAAGCATATCCATCATATGAAGTATTTCCTTCTTCATATTCTGGATAGCTACATATTAAGTAGTCACTAGTATTAAAAATTAGATTATAGTTACTTGTGAATATTCCAATTTCTGTTCCAGAGTTAGCATAAAAAGATAAACTTCCTATCATTTTTCTTTTTAGCTTAGGAAAGTCTGTAATATTATCTTTGATAATATTATTAGCTGTATGATTAATCTGTAATGCTAACGAGTTAAACTGTAATTCTTGTACTTTTTTCTCCTTATTTATAAGAAATATACTAAACCCTATCATAAGTATAAGGTATGCTGTAAATAAAGAAGAAAAAGTACGCACATAAATTGTTCTCTTTGTTTGATTTTCTTTCAACTTCTAATCCTCCAATCTATAACCAACTTTAATAATGGTTTTGATTTGATTAGATGCAGCTCCAAGAGACTTTCTAAGTTTCTTTATATGATTATCAACAACTCTATCATTACCTTCAAAGTCATATCCCCACACTCGGATCAAAAGAGTTTCTCGGCTCATTATCTTACCACGATTCTCCATTAGTATTTTTAATAAAGTAAATTCAATAGGAGCTAAGGTGATTTCTTTATCCTCTACAAAAACTGTGTAGCGATAAGGGTTCAATTTTATTTTTCCAGAGATCATGATGTCATTTCTTATAGTACCTTTTGTACGTCTGATTAAAGCTGTAACCTTTGCGTAAAGTTCTGCTAATGAAAATGGCTTAGATATATAATCATCACAACCAAGGTTATAACCATATAATTTATCTTGTTCATTAGTTCTTGCTGTTAAAAAGATAATAGGAACATCACTATTTTTTCTAAGTTCCTTACATATTGTAAAACCATCAAGCTCTGGAAGCATAACATCTAAAAGCACTGCATCATATTCATTTTCAATACATTTTTCATAACCTTCATTACCAGTTTCAGCTGAGTATACCTCGAATTTACCGCAGCTTTTTGAGGTAAAGTAATCAGTTATGATTTCTATTATTTCTTTGTCATCTTCAACTAATAAAAATTTATATACCATTTTTCACCTCCAAGGATATGTTAACAGATTAATATATCCTTTCTGTATCCTAATTAGTGTAAAAATAAAGTTGGAGATATTATATTAACTCCAACTCTACATGATTTTATCTTTTATATAATTATTTCTTATTCTATAGGGGAATATTTTTATTGCCTCTGAACCTTCATCTAGTGTTGAAAGCTCTAGTTTATTAAATATATAATCATTTTTATCTTTTTCTAAGGTTATTATAGCAGGATATTTTGCTTTAGTAAGAGTTGGGTCATCAGAACTATGTCCAGAACAATTAAGCCAGGCATGTATATAAACTTTGTTGCCTTTTTCTTCACAAACAATTATCTCTCGTGTGTAGTCTATTTCATCTATAAAAATGGATCTTAAATCTTCTCTTTTATTTAACTCAGCTTTTATATTTTCTGAAAATATTTTATCTAATGTATTTGCAGGTATATTAACTATATTTACTGTATTTATTGATCTATAAACCAATGTTGAAATTATAAGTATGGAAATAATAGTAGATAAAAATACAAAATGCTTTCTTTTCATATAAACAGTCCTTCCATAAGATAATTTGGATATATTTCCATAATAAACTATAGGAAATTTATTGTAAACAAGCTTATGATGAGAAGTGGGTAGATAAGAAAAAGGAAGGCTGATATAATATTCTCTAGAAAGAGATAAAGGAGTTAGTAGATGAAATTTTATTTAGCACCAATGGAAGGAATTACAGGATACATATATAGAAATTCTTATGAGAGGATTTTTGGAAATATTGATAAATACTTTGCCCCTTTTATTACACCAAACAAGAGTAGAAGTCTTAAAACTAAAGAACTTAGAGATATTTTACCTGAAAACAATAAGGGGATAAACATGGTTCCTCAGATATTAACTAACGATTCAGAAGGATTTATTGAAACCTCTATGAAATTTAAGCAACTAGGTTATAATGAGGTGAATTTGAATTTAGGATGTCCAGCTGGGACTGTTGTTTCAAAAAATAGAGGTTCAGGATTTTTAGCTAAAAGAGAAGAACTTGATAGATTTTTAGATGATATATTTAAAATAGATGATATGAAAATTTCTATAAAAACTAGAATAGGAAAAGAGAGCCCGGAGGAATTTTATGAACTTATTAAAATATATAATAAGTATCCTATAGAAGAGCTAATCATTCATCCAAGAACTAGGGAAGACTTTTATGGAAATAAACCTAATTTAGAAGTTTTTAAAGATGCATTATCATTAAGTACTAATACCATATGCTACAATGGAGATATATTCACAAAGGAAGATTATAATAAATTCACAAAGGAGTTTCAAACGGTAGACAAAGTAATGCTTGGAAGAGGGGTATTAGCTAATCCTTGCCTAATAAACCTTATAAAAGACAATAGTACTTTGGATAAAGTGGATTTAAAAGATTTCCATGATGAGATTTTCAAAAAGTATATAGAGATATTTAATGAAGAGAAAAATGCCATATTCAGAATGAAAGAATTATGGGGATATATGATTTATATTTTTTCAGATAACAAAAAATATGGCAAGAAAATTAAGAAAGCACAAAAGCTTGCTGAGTATAATGAAGCTATTTTGAGCCTATTTGAGGAGCAAGAGATTATACAGGGGGCGGGATTGTTTTATAATCAATAGTTATAAGAAGATATAAGATTAAAATAAAGACTGCTTAATTATAGGCAGTCTTTACTTAAGATAGATTAAATTGTATTACCAAATATCGTTTGAATTAGATGAAACTAATGCTAAATCTTCATAACTACACAAATTATTATTTAAGGCTTCTTTTCTTAAAACCAAATAAAGTTCTGCATTTGTAGCATTAAAGTAAGGATTAACAAATAGCACGCCAACTCCTAGAGCTAATATTCCAAGCAAATACCATCCTATAAAGGATAGGTCCAACACAAACATATCAAGTTTATGACCTCTAGTCATATCATTACTTAACTCAATAGCTTTATTAATCCCTATATTAGGATTATCAGCAAGAATATATGGAACCATGCTATAAGCGTAGGATTTAATTATACCAGGAATAATTAAGAGTAAAGTCCAAAGGAAAATATAAATATTTTTAACTAACATTGTAGTTGTTATACCTTTGTAATTCCCATCTTGAAATCCAAAACGCAAACATCTTGTATTATCATCATATTGAGCGGATTTAATGAAGTATCTTCTTCCTCCAACTTCAAGGCAGTATCCAATAAGAATACGTAGTACCAATGCAATTAGAAAAAAGATTAATAACATAGAAATAATTTTCCAATTGATGAAATAATGAAAAACTGAGTTTATATTATCAGGGTTTTCAATTGAAAATCTAGATCTATAATTAGACCTAGAATTCCAACCACCTTCAGCTAGGGTTATAACTATACTAACTCCAAATGCACTCAAATATCCTCTTCTTAAAACTTCTTTAGCTTTGCTTTTTAATTCTTTTCTAGACCACATATTATCCTCCATAAAATTATTAATCGAACTATTTAAATAATTGCTATGATGATATTATATGGTATTTAATAACTTAAAACAAGTTATTAAATATATAGAAGGATGTTGTTTTTAGTTGAAATAAGCTATTAGATACAAATAGGTTTAAATTGCTTTCAATTACTTAAATTTTCTAAGTTATTTGAGATTTTGAGCAAAATTACTGCTACTAAACCTATTAATATTATTAATAATTGCAAGGAGTTCTCTAGGAGATTCAACTAAATCATTTTCTAACCAAGTTTGTACAACAGCAATAATACCACCTATTGCATATTTTAATAAGTAATTTAAATATGCATCAGTGAAACCTGGAGTATTAATTATTTTATCTAAATTTGCTTTATTAGCTACATAAAGAATGCGATCTAGTATTTTACTATCGTTTTGTTTACAAAATAGTACTTTGCAAAGTTCTTTATTTTCCGCAATTAATTCAAAGACTTTAATTAAAAGTATGTCGGTATAATCCTCAACCGGAATTTCAGTGAGATACACAATAACTTGATTAAATAATTCATCTTCCATTGATTGAAGAAGATCAAAAGCATCTTTATAATGACTATAAAATGTTCCTCTGTTAATATCAGCTTTTTTGCATATATCAGTAACAGTAACTTGATGAATTTCTTTAGTTTCAAGTAGCTCTATTAAGCTTTCTTTAATTATATTTTTTGTGTACAAAATTCTACGATTTCCTTTAACTCCAGGCATGTATATCCTCCTTTTTATAGAACTTATTTAACTAGATATTTATGAATAAAATATTATCAATTAAACAATTATAAAATTTATGTACATTTAATAACAATAAAAATTTATATGATTATTGTCAGTAGCTTTCTAATTAACTATACTAATATTGTACTATTGAATCAACAATATGTCTATTTAATAACTCTTAGTATAAATAGAAGAATTACTAAAGAAAATGGAGGGAGAAAATGTCGTATATACAAATTATTGATGAGCATAAAAGATACAAAATTGGAGATAACACTGTTGTAGCAAACAACGGAATTAATTTCTCCATTAAAAAGGGAGAGTTTGTTATAATCTTAGGACCTAGTGGTGCAGGAAAATCAACAGTACTTAATATACTTGGAGGCATGGACACTTGTGATGAAGGTAAAATTATAATTGATGATACTGATATATCAAAGTTTAATAAAAAAGAACTTACTAGATATAGAAGGCATGATGTAGGTTTTGTGTTTCAATTTTATAACCTGGTACAGAATTTAACTGCAAAGGAAAATGTAGAGCTTGCTGCACAAATTTCAAAAAATGCATTAGATGTGGACAATACACTTGAATTAGTTGGACTTGGGCATAGAAAAGACAATTTCCCAGCACAGTTATCTGGGGGAGAGCAGCAAAGAGTGTCAATAGCAAGAGCTATTGCAAAGAATCCTAAATTACTACTTTGTGATGAACCAACAGGAGCTCTTGACTATAAAACAGGAAAACAAATTTTAAAAACACTACAAGATACCTGTAAAGACACAGGTACAACAGTTATAGTTATAACTCATAATTCAGCCATTGCACCTATTGCAAATAGGGTAATAAAAATCAATGATGCCAAAGTTAGAAGTGTTGAAGTTAATGAAAATCCTGTACCAATTGAAGAGATAGAATGGTAGAGGTGGAGAAAAATGAAAAATAGTGCATATAGAAAATCAATAGTAAGAGAGATAGCATCGTCAAAAGCAAGATTTGCCTCAATATTAGCAATAATATTTTTAGGTGTAGCTTTCTATTCTGGTATAAAGTCAAGTGGACCAGATATGAAAGCATCTATAAGCAATTTCTACAGTAACCAAAATCTTATGGATAGTAAGATTGTATCTAGTATAGGACTTACAGATAAGGATCTAGATTTACTTAAAGATAATGATAAAATATTAGACTATTATGGGACACATAGCGTAGATGTAAATCTTATAAGTAAAAATAGTGTAGTAAAATTTATGACCTATGATCCCAACAATTCTAAAGTTATAAACACTCCTATTATTGTAGAAGGAAGATTGCCTGAAAATAGTGGAGAAATAGCATTAGATGAGAAAGTCCTCAATTTAGATGATAACTTGAAAATAGGGGATACCTATAAAGTAGATGCTGATGAAGATACTATGAAATACTTTAAGGAAAATACCTTTAAGGTGGTTGGATTTGTTAAAAATCCAATGTATATAGAAAAAGAATCTAGAGGTACAACTTCTGTAGGAAAAGGAAGTATTGATTACTTTGGGGTATTAAATAGTTCAGATATATCCATGGATGTATATACCGAAATCTATGTGAGATTCAAAAATGTACAAGGCGTTAATGGATATAGCGATGAATATAAAGACAAAATGGAAGAAAATAGTCAGTATCTTGAAAGTTTATTTTCTAACAGAGTAGTAGAAAGAATAGAAGAAATAAAATCAGATGCTAAGGTAGAATTAGATAAAGGTTATAAAGAAATAGAAGATGGAGAAATTAAACTTAGAGATGCACAAAAAGAAATAGACGATGGCAAAGTAAAACTTAACGATGGTAAAAAACAGTATGAACAAGGTTTAAAAGATTACGAAAAGAAAATTAAAGATGGCGAACTAAAACTAAAAGATGGTGAAAAGCAGCTTAATGACGGGCAAGCTGAACTTAATAAACAAAAGCAAAAGCTAATTGATGGAGAAAATCAGCTTAATCAAGCTAAGGTTCAAATAGATAAAGCTAAAGATGAGTTTATAAAGCAAGGTATTGATCCTGATAAAGGGACTAGTGAATATGAGAATCAAATATCCTCACTTAATACTTTAAATGCTACTTACGGTTCTCTATCTAAGGATATAAGAGATACAACTAGTAAGATTAAAGATGGAGAGGAGATTCCTCAAGATAAAATTCAATACTGGAAAGCTATAATATCAAATCCTAACTTAGGATTACAAGACTTAAGTACTTTAGTAAGTGGATTAGAGCAAAATCCAAGTAATGTTAGTTTAGCTATTAATATAGCTAATGGTATTGACTCTGCAAGTAAGGTTTTGGGAGAAAATATAACTAAACTTACAACTTTAGTTGGTGGAATCAATCAATATCAGCAAGGTAAAGTACAATATGAAACACAGCTAAAAGTACTTAATGATGGTAAGTTACAAATTCAAGAAGCTCAAAAGCAGATAGATAATTCAAAAATAGAATTATCTAAGGGGCAAAAAGAGCTTGAAGATGGTAAAAAGCAAGGAATATCAGAACTTAATAAGGCAAAAAAAGATTTAGAAGATGCAGAGAAAAAGCTTATTAATGGTGAAAAAGAAATAAATGAAAATAAGCAAAAATTAGTTGATGCAAGAGTAAAAATAGATAAAGAAAAAGATAAGTTAAAAGATTTAGATAAGAGTAAGTATTATTTCTTTGATAGAACTGATAATCCAGGATATGGTGGATTTAAAGATGCTATAAAAAGCATAGACAACATTGCTAAAGTATTTCCTGTATTTTTCTTCTTACTTGCAGTATTAATTTGTTTAACTACTATGACAAGAATGGTGGAAGAAAACAGGGTTGAAATAGGAACTCTTAAGGCTTTAGGATATAGTGATTTAGAGATATCTAGAAAGTTTGTAATTTATGCGGCATTAGCTAGTATCTTTGGAGGCATTTTTGGAATATTATTAGGAAGTAATGTATTCCCATATGTAATTAATAATGCTTACGGAATGATGTTTAGCTTACCAGCTCTTAAAATATATTATTATCCTGCTTATATAATTCAATCTCTAGCAGCATCAATAATATGTACAGTTGGAGCATCTTTATTTGTATTAAAGGTAGAGCTGCAAGAAAATCCATCTAATTTAATGAAAGCTAAGGCACCTAAATTAGGTAAAAAAATATTCTTAGAGAGAATTACAATACTTTGGAAAAGACTAAACTTTAATCAAAAGGTTACACTTAGAAACATTTTCAGATATAAGCAACGTATGATAATGACTGTGTTTGGAATAGCAGGGTGTATGGCGATGCTTGTTACCGGATTTGCACTTCTAAACGCCAACAATGTGGTTATAGGGAAACAGTTTGATAACATATGGAAATATCAAGCTATTGTGATTTTTAATGATGAGCATAATGAAGAAGACAATAAAGAATATAATGAAGCTTTAAATAAGATTGAAGGATATCAAAATAGTATAAACATACATCAACAATCAGTAACCTTTAGTAAAGAAGGAATGAATAAACAAACTGTTAGTATGTATGTGCCACAAGAGGGAGAAAGCTTAAATGAGTTTTTAAGTTTACATGATAGAAAAACAAAAGAAGAATACAAGTTATCAGATAACGGTGTAATTATTAACGAGAAGTTAGCCAAACTTCTAAAGGCATCCGTTGGAAATATGATTACTATGAAGGATGAAGATAATAATTCGTATACAGTAAAGGTTGAAGAAATAGCAGAAAATTATTTTGCTCATTTCATCTATATGTCTCCATCATACTATGAGCAGATATTTGGGGAGAAGGCAGTATATAATGCACAATTCTTGAAATTAGATTCAGCTGATGGAAAAGAAGATGAAATATCAACTAAACTTATGGATTGTAAAAAAGTAATAAATGTAACATTAACATCAACAATATCAAATGCAAGTAAAGATTCTGCAAGCAAACTTAATTTGGTAATGTTAGTTATAATCATTTCTTCAGGTAGCTTAGCATTTATAGTACTGTATAACTTGACCAACATAAATGTATCTGAACGTATAAGAGAGTTATCCACTATAAAAGTATTAGGATTTTTTGATAATGAGGTTACAATGTACATTTTAAGAGAAAATGTGATATTAACCTTATTAGGAATACTCGCAGGTTCATTTATGGGAAGAATATTATATATCTTTATAATAAATACTGCAGAAACGGACATCATGATGATGTTCCCTGATATATATATTAGTAGTTATATATATTCGGGACTTATAACTTTGTTATTTTCACTTTTGGTTATGATTATGATGCATATTAAACTAAAGAGTGTAAATATGATTGATGCATTAAAGTCAGTTGAATAATAAATATAAAGAGATAGTCTTAAAAGGCTATCTCTTTATATTTAAAAAAATTAGGAAATAGATTTAACAAAAGTGTTTGTATCATTCTCTGATACCTCTTTAAATCCCATCTTTTTTAGGTATTTTATATGAGTATCACTTGACGAGTAGCAGATAAATCTTGAGTACCCTTTATCTAAAAAATAGCTTTTATTAGCTTCATATATAAAAGCTCCTATTTTAAAATCTCTATATTCAGGAATAACAAAATCCAGTTCTATTTTAAGAGTTTTATCATCGTGTTTAGAGGCAATAAAAATTCCAGCTGGTACTAGGTTTCTTAAAATAAAAAAACTGATTGATTCGTCGATTGAATTAAAAGCATTTAAATTACTGTATTTATTAATATCATTTTTATAAAAATCTAAAAAATAATCAAGATATTGTGAATTATCCTTAAGAGGAAGAATTTTAAAATATTCTTTTGTTCCATAAATTTTATAAAGATAATATATATTAATGATGCAGATACATAGGTTCATAAAACCTACAGGAAAAGCTCCTATCAAAAAACCATATAGAGAAAAAACAGCTGATCCCAATAAGTTAATCCATCTAAGCCTTATTATTGAACTCATTAGTAGTGAAATTAGAACTATTAAAGAAGCAATATAACCTAAGATTTCTAAGAAATTAGTATTATCCATTGTAAAACTCCTATCATATATTTAATATTCTGTTTTTAGTATAACCTAACATAATACGTTTTCATTAGTTTTAAGTTATACCAGAGAAATTATATTTTAGCATAACTTTACAGAATATTATATAGGGTTTTACTTAATCAATATTTCTTTAATATGAATTAGTATTAAGAAACTTATATAGGACAAAATAAGGTTGTAATAATATATAAGGAGATTAGGGATATGAAAAGAAAAATAAGTTGTTTACTATTATCAGTGATATTTATGATGTTAGCCATGAATAATATAGTATATGCTAAGTCTATATCAGTAGAAACAATGCCGTATGGAGCAAAGATAGAGGATTTAAAAGGGAAAGATGAAATTATTAAAAACTTAGAAAATATAAAAAGAATAAGAGCAAATTTAATTGTTGTGGCTATAAAAGAGAGTTCAACTAATGAGGAATTACAAGGATTAAACAAAGATCTAGAGTCTTATTTAAATGAAATTAATAAATCTAAAAGAAATTTAGAGCAACATAAAATTACATATAAAGATTCATTTCCAGATGTATTTTTTGCAGAAGAAGTTTCATTTATAGCAGAAAGTTATATAATAAGTATAAGACAACAGCAAAATTTAATAAGACAATTGCAGTTAAACCAAGAAGAGGCAAAAAAATTATTTTATTCAGGGTATTTAGTACCTGTATATTACTATTTAACACTTGGAGATCAGATGGTTAATTATATAGAAACCTATTTTGTGATAAGTTAGTAACAATCATTTAAGTATTAAAATATTATAGTGGTATATATCGATGAAAGGAATAAAAATATGTATAGAAACTACATCAATCCATTCTATTATGATCCATATAACACTTATAATATGTACCAATACTTTGATGAATTAAGAATGTCTAAAGGATTCATTAAAATGCACCATCCATTTCTTGATGATATGGATGATTTAAAAAGAAGCGACAGTCAAATGAATTTAATGGACTACGGTCCAGAGCCATTTGCAGGAAACATAGAAGAGATGACACTTGAAAATAATAATTATCGTACAGCTTTATGGACCGGAAAGAATCTACAAGTAACCTTAATGAGTATAAACGTTGGTGAAGATATAGGTTTGGAAGTCCACACAACTCATGATCAATTTCTTAGAATTGAAGAAGGCAGTGGAATTGTGCAGATGGGAGATAGTCGTGAAAATTTAGATTTTCAAAGAAGAGTTAGTGATGGTTTTGCAATAATGGTGCCAGCAGGAAAATGGCATAATTTGATTAATACTGGAGATACACCACTTAAGCTGTATTCAATATATGCACCACCACAGCATCCCCATGGAACTGTTCACAAAACTAAAGCAATGGCGGAAGCTGCAGAAGAAGCAGTTAATTAACGAGATTATTAAAATAAGGAAGTCTTATTAAATAGATAATAGGATTTCCTTATTTTTGTTTATAACAAATAAGATATTAAAAGAAAAATATGGTAAAATGTATATACAATAAATATGGAAGCTAGGAAGTGCAGAAGAATGAAAAAGCAGAGTTACAATATCTCTAAAATAGTCTTGGTATCTATAGTATTAAATTTTATACAGGTCATATTTATAACATTATTTATCTACTACAAGAATAAAAACTCATACATTATAGATGGTAATTTTATTATTTATGTAATAGCAGTAAGTATAGGAATAAATAGTATTATTACTGGTATTATATTTTATAATCTTTTATTTAAAAAAGGTAGTACTAATTTAATAGATACAATAAAATATCTTGAAAATCTCAATAAGACTTTGAGATCTCAAAGACATGACTATTTAAACCATATTCAAGTTATATACTCACTTATGGAGTTAGAAGAGTATGACGAAGCAAGAAATTATATAGAGCCAGTATACAAGGACATAGTAAGAGTTAGTAAGGCATTAAAGACCTCAAAACCTGCTGTAAATGCACTGCTTCAGGCAAAACTTCAAATGGCAGAAAAAAATAAAATTGATATGGAATTAGAAATAAAAAGTGATTTAAAACATCTTAATGTTGAACCTTGGGAGTTCTGCAGAGTAATAGGAAACATAATAGATAATGGGATATTTGCATTAAAATTAAAACCAGATAATAGATATATGTTAGTTGAATTTATGGAAGATTTAGAAAATATAAAAATAAATATATCAAATAATGGTGATGTAATATCTAAAGAGATTATAGATAAAATATTTGATGAAGGTTTTACAACTAAGGGAATTAAGGGTGAGGGTCTTGGGTTATCAATTGTTAAGGAGATTGTTGAAAATTCAGCTGGAAAAGTAATTGTGAAATCAGATGAAAATAGGACATGTTTTGAAGTAACGTTGCCTAAAAAGAGTTAGTAATGACATTTTGGATTAAAAAATGTATTGTTTAGAGAGTTTATATTAATAAGTCTTCCTAGTGATGGTATTGTATTTTTATAGTAAGGAGGGAGGTAAAATAGAATGAATGTATTTTTACCAGATATTACAGTTATAACAATTTTACTACTTATAGTTGGATTTGGACTCGTGCTTATAGAAATGCATATACCTGGTTTTGGAGTACCAGGTATAATAGGTGCAATATGCCTTATACTCGCAGTTATATTAACAGCTCAGAACTTTGCACAAGTTTTAGTAATGTCACTAGGTATACTAGCTGTATTAGGAATTATGCTTGGAGTGGTTATGACTTTTTTTGCTAAAGGAAAGTTGTTTAAACCGTTAATATTATCAGACGAGCAGAAAAAAGAACATGGATATATAAGTTCTTCAGATTTAGATTATTTACTTGGAAAAAGAGGGGTTGCAATTACTGACTTAAGACCTTCAGGTTCTGTAGATATAGATGGAGTTAAGTTTGATGTGATCTCAGATGGAGAATATATTTCTATTGGAACAAAGGTAGAAATATTTAAGGTTAGTGGAGTAAAGTTGTTAGTCAAAAAAGTAAGTATATAAATTAATATTTCAAAGGAGAGATTATTAATGATTGAGTCAATTATAATAGCAGTAGTGGTTGTCATTATTCTTGTTGTGTTTTTTGCACTTGTTCCATTAGGATTATGGGTGTCATCTTTGGCAGCTAATGTTAAGGTAAGTATATTTAATTTAATTGGTATGAGATTAAGAAGAGTTGTACCTTCTAAAATTGTTATTCCTCTTATAAAATCAACTAAAGCAGGTATGGGACTAACTGTAAATCAGTTAGAAGCTCACTATTTAGCTGGTGGAAATGTAGACAATGTAGTAAATGCATTAATTGCAGCACATAGAGCTGATATTGATCTACAGTTTGAAAAGGCAGCAGCTATTGATTTAGCTGGTAGAGATGTATTGGAAGCGGTAAAAATGAGTGTTAATCCTAAAGTAATTGAAACACCAAATGTTTCAGCTGTTGCAAAGGATGGTATAGAACTACTAGTTAAAGCTAGGGTTACAGTAAGAGCTAACCTTGAAAGATTGGTTGGTGGAGCTGGAGAAGCTACTATTTTAGCTAGAGTTGGAGAAGGTATAGTAACTACTGTTGGTTCTTCAAATAGCCATAAAATAGTATTAGAAAATCCGGATGCTATATCCAAAACAGTATTAAATAAAGGATTAGATGCTGGAACGGCTTTTGAGATTTTATCTATAGATATAGCTGACGTAGATGTAGGAAGAAATATAGGAGCTCAGCTTCAAACACTTCAAGCAGAAGCTGATAAAAATATAGCACAGGCTAAAGCCGAAGAGAGAAGAGCGATGGCGGTTGCTAAAGAACAAGAAATGAGAGCAGCTGTTGTAGAGTCAGAGGCAGAAGTACCAAGAGCAATGGCATATGCACTTAGAGAAGGTAAGCTTGGAATAATGGACTACTATGATATGCAAAATGTTATTGCAGATACAAGCATGAGAAGTTCTATATCTAGCGCAGGAAATAAATCTCAAGGTTTAATTAATACAGATAAAGAAAATAAGGATAAAAAATAAGCTGCTTGGAGAGTGATAATATGAAATTTAAGGAAGCTATGAGAATAGTAAATAACTATTCAATAGCGCTAAATGATCCTATGAAGGTAGCAAATAGATTTAACAAACCAACCATAAGAGCAAAAGAAAATACAAATTTAGAATTCACGCAAGAGAGTTATGAAAAATTTGATGAAACTACTGAAGAAGACCTAGTGGATAATAGTCCAAAGTTTGTAAGTAAAAATCCACAAGGAGTAATAGATTCTATTGTGGAGGATTTGACTTCAGTGAGGCTTCAACAGGCAATTATACTTTCAGAAATAGTTGGGAAACCCAAAAGTAAAACTAGAAAAAGAAGAAGATTCTAAAGGGTAGGAGAATTTATTATGGATATAAAAGTGCTTATAGTTGATGATGAGAAAGGAATACGAACTATAATTAAAAAGATATTAGAAAAGTCTGGTGGATTTGAAGTCGTTGGAGATATAGATAATGGAGAAGAGGCTATAGAGGTATTTAATGAATTACGTCCAGAGGTAGTATTTATAGATGTTGAAATACCAGGATGCAGCGGTATTGAATGTGCTAAAAGACTTGCTGACATAGAGCCTAAAACAATAATTATATTTGCAACTGCCCACCAAGAATATATGTCTGAAGCTTTTCAGCTATATGCATTTGATTATTTAGTTAAGCCCTTTAAAATAGATAGAGTTATGCAGACTTTAGATAGAATAAAGAGCTTGAATAAACCCAACTATGGAGATGGTATAGACAAAATTATAAAGTATGAAAAAGGCTTAGATAAGCTTATGATAAAAAACAAAGAAGGTATAAGTTTTGTTGATACCAATGAAATAATGCTTATACAAAGAGAAGAGAGCTCAACTGTTATATATACAAAAACAGATAGCTTTACCACATCTATTTCTCTATCAGACATAGAGGATAAATTAGATAAAAATCAATTTTTTAGAAGCCATAAGTCCTATATAATAAACTTATCATTGATTACAAAAATATATCCATATGGAAGATGGACTTACATTGTAAAACTTAAAAACACTGATAAAGATGCATTGCTTACTCATGAAAAGTATGAGGATATAAAGAAAATTTTTAGACTATAAAATGTATTAAATGGATTTAAAAATAGAATAGTATAAGTGCAGGACCATGTTTAACAACATGGTTTTTCTTATTTCAAAAAAAGAAAAGAATTTAAGGGTATATTGATATATAATAGATGTGGTGCAAAGGGTAAAGAAGTACTGAAGACATTTTAAAATGAAGGGGGAACGAGTAATGAAAAATAGGTATAGTCTAAGTTTTAAGCTATTCTACTTTATATATTTGGGGGCAATTGGAGCATTTATGCCTTACATAAATGTATATTTAGAAAAAAGTGCTGGTTTAAGCGGTTCTCAAATAGGTTTAATTACTGCCTTGAGTTTGGTGTTTGGGGTATGTGTTATTCCTGTTTGGGGAGTAGTTGGAGATAGAACCAAAAGATATAATGCATTATTAAAGTTTTCAATTGCTGGAGCATTAGTAATGGTAGCTATATACTGGAAAGCTGCAACTTATCCGATGATAATTTTATGTGCAATAGGATTAGAAATGATAAGGTTAGGTACTATGCCTATGGCGGATACCTTAGCTACTAATTATTGTCATGAAAGTGGTGACAACTATGGTTCAATTAGAGCAATGGGATCACTAGGATATATGGTTGTAAGTATGTCAGTAGGATTTTTAGCAGATAAATTTGGATTAGATGGAACAATATTTGCAAGTTATGCCTTCTTATTACTTATTACTATTCCAATTTGTTTTGGATTACCTAAGGATTCTACATTAGGAGAAACTGAGGGTAAAGAGAAATTACAAAAAGGAAGCTTTAAAGAGCTAATAACAAATAGAAAATATATATTTATTTTAATTATTACTATTTTAACGACTGTGATTGTAGACTCTTCTATGAGTTATGCAGGAAACCATCTTGTATCAACTCTAGGTGGATCTGAGTCTTCTATAAGTTGGCTTACATTTACTATGGTGCTGCCAGAAGTTATATTTTTAATGGTGGCAATTAAGTTTATTAATAAATTAGGCTTTAAGAGATTTTATATTTTAGTTGTAGCTTCAATGATTTTAAGATTTGGAGTTTATTCATTGGTCGAAAATCAATATGCCTTTTTAGCAGTTAGTGTTGTACACTGTTTAGGAGTTTCTATCGTAACTGTAGGTAATCTAACTTTTATTAGAAATTCAGTAAATTCTGCAGTTTTAGGGACAGCAATTACATTATTTAATGCTGCAATTTCAATAGGAAGAGCTATATTTGGATATATATTTGGATTTGTATACGAATATGGTAATAGTTATATGATTTTCATGATAAGCACAGGTGCATTTATAATTGCATTAATTATCTTAATTAGAACAAAGAATTTTGAGGGTATTGGTATAAATAAAGTATAGTTAATATTTAATATATAAAGAGGTGTCTCATAAATAGGGACATCTTTATTTTTTATAGTGAATTAGTAGCAGTAGATTGTAGTCTTTGTGGTATAATTTTCATAAATAGAGTTTAAGTAGAGGTATATAAATGGAGAAAAAGTCAGGGGATTTTATACTTATAGTAAGATATATTATATATTTTGCTGTAATAGGGTCCATAGTTGTTTTAAATAAGTTAGATAATAATAATATAAAATCTCTTATAGTATTTTTATTGCTTTATATAATAAATACTCAAATAAGAATATATTTTTTTACAGACAAAACATATGCCATTATAACATCATTAATTGTGGAAATAGGAATAATATCACTTCTGTACTATAACTTTGGAGGATTTACTTTTGTTTATTATTTTGTGGCTATAATTGATGCATCACTTATGCTTAATAGAAGATATTCATATATAATAACTTCAATTTTATACTTAGCAGTTATATTTCAGAGTATGACACCTCTTTATAAAAATCTTCAGGAATTTCCTATAGCAAATATTATTTTTAATACTGTAATAGTTATGGGATTTGGAGGGCTTGGAAGATTTATTGCAGAGGAGAAAGCAAGAAAACAAGAAGCTCAACTTCTATATGATAAAATAAGAGTTTCGGAACAAGAACTTAAAGAGGCTTATGATAGGTTAGAAGAATATTCAAATACAGTGGAGGAACTTTCTGTACTTAGAGAAAGAGATAGAATATCTAGAGAAATACATGATACAGTAGGACACACTTTATCTACTCTAAATATTCAGATTCAAGCTCTACCATTTTTAGTTAAAAGTGATAAAGATAAGGCTATAGAAATGTTAAATGATATGTATACATATTCTAAAAACGGCTTAGAAGATGTAAGAAGAGCTGTTAGGGAATTAAGCCCTATAAGCTTTGAAAATAATAATAGCATATTTGTGATTAAGGAGCTCATTAATAATTTTCAAAAAAATACAGGGATTAGAGTTGAATTTAATTCATCTAAAAGTGAGTATATTTTTACATCAGATCAAAACCTTTCTGTGTACAGAATAATTCAGGAGGCTTTGAATAATTCATTAAGGCATGGGAAGGCAACTGTTATTGAAATTAACCTACACTTTACTGAAAAGGAGGTAGGGTTAAATATAAAGGATAATGGTGAAGGTGTAGAAAACTTAACACCTGACTTTGGGCTTAGAGGTATGCAAGATAGAGTTAATAATTTAGATGGTAGGATAGAGTTTTTCAGTGAAAAGAATAGTGGATTTGAGATAAATATAATTTTTCCTAAGAAGAAAAAAATACTATAATGTTGAAAGAAGTAGGTGACTTAAATAATGTCTTGCATAAAAATTGCAATAGCAGATGATGAGAATCTTATAAGAGAAGCATTGAAAATAATACTTAGCTCCTATAAGGAGATTGAAGTTGTAGGAGTATGTGAGGATGGAGAAGCGGCTTACCAATTATGTAAGAATCAAAAGGTTGATGTAATACTTATGGATATAAGAATGCCTAACTGTGACGGTGTACAGGGAACTAAGCTTGTGAAAAGTATTTCTCCAGAAACAAAGGTTTTAATACTCACTACCTTTAAAGATGATGAGTATATTATAGGGGCTATGCGCTATGGGGCTAGCGGGTATATGCTAAAAGACACTTCTCATGAAAGAATTTTTGAAGCAATAAAAGGTGTTTATGGAGGCAATATAATCATGCATCCTGAGGTTGCGAATAAGATGATAGAAAATAGAGATGAGCTTTCTCAAGAGGAAAGAATAAAAGAAATAAAAAGTAGAAATAAGTTAACCTCAAGGGAAATTGATATTATTGAAGCAATAAGTTCAGGACTTTCAAATAAGGAAATAGGAGAAAAGTTATTTTTAACTGAAGGAACTGTTAAAAATAATATAACAGAAATACTGGGCAAATTAGAGTTAAGAGATAGAACACAGATAGCTATATTTGCTTTTAAAAGTAAGTTGGTAGATTAGATTCAACAAAACCATGACTTAAGTCATGGTTTTTATTTGTATAGATGACTTAACTCAGTACTGTAATGACTGGTGATTTGTTTATAATGAATGTATAAGGTTTGGAGGTAATAAATATGGGAATTATTCAATTAAAAAATGTTACTAAAAGATATGACGATAAATTAGCTGTAGATAATATAAGTTTAGATATAGAAGAAGGAGAATTATTTGGTTTATTAGGACCAAATGGGGCTGGGAAGTCAACACTTATATCTATGATATGTGGACTTACAAAATTAGATAAAGGGGATATTATAATAAATGGAAGCTCTATTAAAACTAATCCTATAGCGGCTAAGCAGAATATAGGTCTTGTTCCCCAAGAGATAGCTCTTTATGAAAACATTAGTGCTATAGATAATCTAAAGTTTTGGGGAAAGATGTATTCTCTAAAAGGAAATCTCTTAAAAGAGAGGATAGAAGAAGTATTAGAAGCTACAGGATTAAAAGATAGAAGAAAAGAAAAAGTATCAAAATTCTCAGGCGGAATGAAAAGAAGGCTTAATATAGCTTGTGCAGTTATGCACTATCCTAAAATAGTAATAATGGATGAACCTACTGTGGGAATAGACCCGCAATCAAGAAATAATATATTAGAGTTTACTAAAGAATTAAATAAAAAACATGGTTCAACCTTGATATATACAAGCCATTATATGGAGGAAGTAGAAGCTCTTTGTAGTAAGGTATGTATTTTAGATGAAGGAAAGGTCATAGCAAAAGGAGATCAAGATCATATAAAAAGGATGATAATGAATGAAGAGAGAGTTGAAATAACTATAAGTGAATATAAACCAGAGATAGATTTAATACTTAAGAAACTTAATAGTGTAAGAGAAGTAGTTTATAAGGATTCTAAGTTAACAGTAATAATGCAGGATACCCAAAGAAGTATACAGCAGATTATTGAAGTTTTAATTAAAGCAGAGATAGGAATAAGCGATATAAGCATAAAAAAACCTACTCTTGAAACAGTATTTTTAAGTCTTACTGGTAAAGCATTAAGGGATTAGGGGGAAACGATGAGATTTTTATATGTTTTTATGAATGAAATGAAAGAAATTTTATCAGGAATAAAATTTAATGTGTTTGTATATATAGTAATGCCTTTTGCTTTAGCTGCATTAAATGGAGTTATATATGAACAGTATTTTAATCAAGAGCCTAAGTTACCTGAATTTAAAATATCTATCATAGATGAAGATAAGGGACAGATAGCTTTATCGATAAAAGAGATATTTAAAGGAAGTAACTTAAAAGACAGCATTACTTTAAGAGAAGACAGAGATTTTGAAAGCATAGAAGAAGGTATAGAAAAAGGAGATATAAGTGCTGCGATAATAGTTCCAAAGGATTTTAGTAAAAAAACTCTTTTAGGAGAAAATACTTCACTTAAGGTGATAAAATCTCCTGCACAAGAGTTAAATGGATCTATTGTTTCTGAAATAGTTGAAGCTTATACAAATAACTTAAATATGAGTATAGCAATAAATAAAACCTTAAATGAAGAGGCAATAAATATTGATTCAATTGAGCTTCAAAACGAACTAAGCAAGATTATGAGTCAAAACTATATTAAGGAAGGACTGTTTGAAAACCATAAGGTTATAAATTCAAAACAATATTATGCAGTTAGTATGCTTATTATGGTTAGTTTGTTTTTAACAACAGTAGGGGCTTCAAATATTATAAAAGAAAGAGAAAGTGGAACTCTAAAAAGACTACAGTCCACGTCTATGAGCAAAATGAATTTTTTATTAGGAAAGACTATGGCAATATTTTTAATTGCAGTGATAGAAGTTGGAGTGTATATACTTTTAACCAGCGCTATATTAAAAACTAGCTGGGGAAGCAATATAAGTTCACTTAGTATAGTAATACTATCTCATGGAGCTGCCATAGCTGGAATATCAACATTAGCTGGTAGCATATTTAAGAGTCAAAAAAGCTTAAAGACAGTACTACCAATAGTAATTATGATTATGGCTGTTTTTGGTGGAACCTTTTATTCAATAGATTCAGTAACAGGGTTTATGAGAAATGTAATAAAGACTACTCTTAATTACTGGCTCACAAATAGCTATACCAATATAATGGTTGGATCCAATATTTCTAATATAAGTACTAATATAGTCATTTTATTAAGTATAGGGGTTATTGGGTTTGCTATTGGAACAATGAAATTTAAGTTTGATAATTAGAGAGGGGAGTTAAATGAAGATAATACAGTATTCCTTTATGCATTTGCAGAGGATTCTTAAAGATAAAAAAATATTACTTTTAGGTATGCTTATGCCGACTTTAGTTGTAAGTCTTGTAGTGTTTTTTACAAATAAAAGTAAAAATGTATCCTCCTCTAGTATATATGTGGATGTGGTTAATCAAGATACTGGACTAAAAGGAGAAGAACTTATAAATGAATTAGAAGATACAGGAGTTATAAACTTAACTAAAGTTACCCTTGAAGATGGTGAACGAAGAGTAAAAAGTGGTAATAGTTCCTTTGCTATAATAATCCCAGAAAAGTTTTCTAGTGCCTTAGAGCAAGCTGATAGTGAAGCTACAGAAGTAAGCATATTAAAGCTAAGTCAAGGAAATATAGATAATATAGTAAGTAATAAAATTAATTCTTTTATAATTAATAATAAATTAGCAACTAAAGTAGCAAACAATATTAACAGTGATAATTCTGACAAATTAAAGAATAAGTTAATTAATAATATTCAAGATTCAAAAGTTAAGGTCGAGAAAAGTACATTTTCAACTGAGGAGAAAACAAAAACAGTTAACATGGCTTTTCTTGGTGTAATGATAAGTTTCATGATGTATACTATGATATACTTTGTTAATGAGATTATGGAGATTAAGAGGAATGGAACTTTAAGGAGAAGTATATCTACTCCAAATAGCAATATTACTATAGGTGGAGCTTTACTATTATCATTTTTAGTCACTGAGTGGATTCAAGTAGCTGTTATGGTGGGATTCACAAAGATAGTATTAAAAGTAAACTGGGGAACCTCATATGCAGCTTTATTTTTAGTATTTACAGCATTTATTCTTGTAATATTAAGTTTAGGGTTATTATTATCAAGATGGATGAAAAATGAAACGCAAAGTGCAATAGTAGTTAATATGGTAGCAACACTAACTGGTGCCGTAAGTGGATGTTTTGTTTCTGTAGAGTACTTACCAGGAATTTTTCAGAAAATAGCTAGTTTTACACCTCAAAATTGGGTATTAAATGCTCTTACAGAAGTAATGTTGAATAATAAAGGGATATATTCAGTGCTTCCTTCTATAGGAATACTATTACTTTTTGCAGCAGCATTTTTCACCGCAGCAGCTTCATCATTAAGAAAAGTAGCACAAAATTAATTTATATATATTTCTAAAATAAAACCTTCAACATATTTGAAAGGTTTTATTTTTTATTGAATTTTTAGTAAATAATGAAAATGGAAGATAATAAGAATAACAAATACGAATAAAGATATAATATAGGTAAGGTTTTAAATAATGAGGATATATGGATAAATTTCACTTATATATATATAGATTTTCATATTGTTTAAACCATGTTATTACTATAAAATATTGATTTCGAGAGCACAAATATTACTATATAATATTTTTTTCTACAATAATAGGGGGACACATAGATGCTTAAAAATATTTTTGATGTGTTATTAGGAGAGCCTTTGTCCAATGAGCAAGGTAGTCATGAAAAATACAATATTCCTTTTGGATTAGCAATTATGGCAAGTGATGCAATATCTTCAGTAGCATATGCGGCTCAAGAGATTTTATTTGTTTTAATAGTTCTTGGAGCAACAGCTTATCAGTGGTTAACATGGACTTCATTTATGATTATAGGATTGTTACTTATTTTAACAATATCATATATTCAAATTATAAGAGCATATCCACAAGGTGGGGGTGCTTATAAAGTAGCAAGAGAAAACATAGGTACAAAAGCAGGATTATCAGCAGCTGCTGGTCTTATAATAAGTTATATACTTACTGTTGCTGTTAGTGCTAGTGCAGGAGCCGATGCTATTATATCTGCATTTAGTGGGTTAGCTGAATATAAGGTTCCCTTTGTTTTAATTATAATTGTGGTTTTAACTATTTTGAATTTAAGAGGTATAAGCGAGTCATCAAAAATATTTGCTATACCTACATACATATTTATATTTAGTATGATCTTCATGATCTTATACGGACTATTTAAATACTTAGTGCTGGGAATTCATCCAGAACCAGTTTATGAAATCCCTACACAAACTGTACAAAATGTTAGTTTGTTTCTTATACTTAGAGCCTTTTCTTCAGGATGTTCGGCATTAACTGGAGTAGAGGCCGTGAGTAACTCAGTTCCAAACTTTGAGGAACCAAGTCAAAAAAATGCTAAAATAGTAATGATACTTTTAGCAGCTTTAATATTCTTTATATTTGGAGGAACTTCTGTACTCGCTATATTTTATACAGCAGTACCAATTCCAAATGGACCTACAGTTATTTCTCAAATAGCTTTCGGAATTTTTAATAATGGAGTAATGTATTACATAATACAATTTAGTACAGCAATAATACTTCTTATGGCATGTAATACTTCATATACAGGATTCCCTATGCTTATGTATATAGTAGGAAAAGATGGATTTGCTCCTAGACAATTCACTATTAGAGGAAAGAGACTTAGTTTTTCTTTTGGAATTATAGCCTTATCTTTTATAGCCTGTATTTTAGTAATTATATTTAAAGCTGATACCCATAGATTAATTCCATTATATGCAATAGGTGTATTTATATCCTTTACTTTAGGACAAATTGGAATGGTTAATCATTGGAGAAAGAGTAGAGAAAAAGGCTGGGTGAAACGTGCTTTAATTAATGGTTTTGGAGCAGTAGTCACGTTAATAACAACAATAATTATTTTAATTGAAAAATTCCAAGAAGGGGCATTTATAGTAGCTATCCTTATACCAATTATAATTTTAATTCAGATGAGAATTAAAGCTCACTATGACAGAGTTGCTTGTCGTTTAAGTGTGAGCCAATTAAAGCTTAGTAAAGTTAACTTTAAAATTAAATATAAACACATTGTTATAGTACCTATAGCAAGCTTAAACAAAGCAACCATAGGTGCACTTCAGTATGCACAAAGCATAGGTCAAGAAGTTATTGCACTTAATATATCTCCAGATATGGAATCAATGGCAAAACTTAAAAAGAGATGGAGTGAATTAGATACTGATATTCAATTAGTTTCACACTATTCTCCATATAGAGCTGTGGTTACACCTTTATTAAAAAATATAGTTAAGATATTAGACGAAACTAAAGAAGATGAAAAAGTTACAGTAATTGTTCCGCAGTTTGTTACCCATGAACGTTGGGGTGAGGTTTTACATAATCACACAAGTTTCTTTATAAGAGAAACATTACTTAGAAATAAAGATGTAGTTGTAGCAACATATCCATACCATTTATTAGATGAGGATATTTGTGAGTTAGATAACAAATAATAGAGGTTGTGAAAAGTTTAACATAATATTTAGTAATGACTAGAATTATAAAAAATAGATAATGAACACAAAGCTTGTTGCAAAAGGATTTTAAAATTCTTATTGTAACAAGCTTTATATTTTGTAGGTCTTATAATACAGGATAGAAGAAAAGTAGTTTAAAGCTAGTAATAAAGCTAAAGTAATAAATAACTTTATGAGTAATAAATTACATAAGCAATCATACATGACTATACTTGCTTAGTGTATTGAAAACGGTATTGTAAAAATATAAAATACCATTAAAGAAACAAGAATAAATGGCCATTATTCAAAATCTTAATAGGAGTGATAATTATGAAAAAGTATAATGTTGTTATAGTAGGTGGGGGAAGTACTTTTACACCAGGGTTTTTAAAATCCTTTTGTAGATTGAAAACAGAATTTCCACTTAATAAGCTAGTATTATTCGATATAGATGAAGAAAGACAAAAACCAGTTGGAGAATTTGGTCAGATTTTAATGAAAGAAAAATATCCAGAATTAAAATTTAGTTACACTACTGATGCTGAAGAAGCTTACAAAAATATGGATTTTGTATTTATGCAAATGCGTGTTGGTGGGTTACCAATGAGAGCAGAAGATGAACATATTCCTTTAAGTATGGGACTTATTGGACAAGAGACTTGCGGAGCAGGCGGGATGGCCTATGGATTAAGATCCACAAAAGAAATGATTAAAGCAGTTTATGAAATTAGAAAATATTCACCAAATGCATGGATACTTAATTATTCTAATCCAGCAGCAATAGTTGCAGAAGCGTTAAGAAGAGAATTCCCAAATGATAATAGGATTTTAAATATATGTGATCAGCCAGAAAATGTTGTTCGTTCATGTAGTCGTTTATTAGGATGCGATTGGGAAAGTTTAGAGCCTGTGTACTTTGGATTAAATCACTATGGATGGTTTACTCACATATATGATAAAAATACAGGTGAAGATCTATTACCTAAGTTAAAAGAATTAATTAAAGAAAGAGGTTTCTTGCCTCAAGATGCAGAACAAAGGGATAAATCGTGGTTAGATACTTATGGAATGGTTCAAACACTTATGGAAGACTTCCCAGATTATCTGCCAAATACTTATAATCAATATTATTTATACCCAGATTATAAGGCTTCTCATCTTGATCCAAACTTTACAAGGGCTGATGAAGTTATGGCAAATAGGGAAACACGCGTATTTAATGAATGTAGAAAAGTAGTTGAAGCAGGAACAACAGAAGGTTTTGTAAAAATTGAAAGTGATGCTCATGCAGAAATGATGATAGAGGTAGCAGAATCAATTGCTTACAATAAAAATAAAAGATATATAATCATAGTAGAAAATAATGGAGCCATAAATAATATGCAGGATGATGCTATGGTAGAAGTAGTTGCAGAACTTGGAATTAATGGGCCAAGACCTATGAGGGTTGGGAATATTCCTCAATTCTATTTGGGATTATTAGTGAATCAAGTATCCTGTGAGAAGTTATTAATAGATGCATATTATGAAGAATCTTACAATAAAGCGTTACAAGCATTTACAATTAACAGATTAATAAATGACGGAAAGAAAGCCAGAAAAGTATTAGATGCATTGATTAAGGCAAATAAAGGATATTGGCCAGAGTTTAAATAAAAACTAGTAAGAATAAGTTCATTAAGAAAGGTAATTTAATATTTGTATTTTTATTACCTTTCTTAAAATATAATAGAAGATTAATTAAGAAGGAGAATATATATGAGTAAAAAAAATAAAGTTATGGATTTTTTCTCTGCATTAGGTAGAAGTTTAATGCTTCCAATTGCAACTTTAGCGGCAGCAGGGTTGTTATTAGGGCTAACTTCTGCATTACTAAAACCTCAAGTTCAAGCAGCTTTACCATTTTTAACAAATGGGGGAGTTCTATATATTTTAAATCTTATTAAAACGATTACCAGCACAGTTTTTGGAATGATTCCAGTATTATTTGCTATATGTATAGCATTTGGTCTAGCTAAGGAAGAAAAGGAAATAGCAGCTTTTGCAGGATTTATAGGATATTATACATTTTTGTTAAGTGCGGCAATTATTATTAATTCAGGTGCTTTTGACTTTACTTCACTTAAAATGTCAAATATTTTAGGAATTGAAAAAACCATAGAAATGGGAGCTTTCGCAGGTATTTTAACAGGTATTTTAGTATCAATACTTCACAATAAATTTTATAAAGTTGATTTTCCAGTAGCTATTGCTTTTTATGGAGGGAAAAGGTTTGTTGCTATTGTAGTTATAGGAGCTATGGCAGTTCTTGGACAAGTAGTTCCATTTGTTTGGGTTCCAATCTCATCAGGAATAAATGCATTAGGAGATTTAATTGGAAGTTTAGGATCAGTAGGAGTATTCCTATTTGGATTCTTAGAGAGACTATTAATTCCTACTGGACTTCATCACGTTTTAAATGGTATATTCCGTACGACTTCTGTTGGTGGAGTATATGAAGGTGTCGAAGGGTGTTTAAATATATTCTTACAATTCTTTGATAAAGTAGATATTTCAGTTTTAAGAAAATACACAGCCTTCTTAGGCCAAGGAAAAATGCCATTTATGATGTTCGGTCTTCCAGCAGCATCATATGCTATTTATAAAACATCACCACAAGATAAAAAAGCAAAGGTAAAAGCTTTAATGATTGCAGGGGTAGCTGCATCCATAGTATCTGGTATTACAGAACCATTAGAATTCTCATTTATGTTTATTGCACCACAGTTATTCCTATTTCATGCTATTATGGGAGGAGTATCTTTTGGACTATTAAGTTTATTAGGAGTTGGAATAGGTAATACAGGTGGTGGAATTATTGATTTTCTAATCTATGGTGTTTTAGTACCTGGTTCAAGATGGTATATAGTAATTTTAGTAGGTATAGTATTCGCAATTATTTATTATATAGTATTTAAGTGGTATTTTACAAAGAAAAACCTTTCTATAGATGTTAATGAAGAGGATGATGAAGAAAACTATTCTCAAGATCCATCTATGAAAAGTGAGGTAGCTATCAAAATTATTAGTGGATTAGGCGGATTTGATAACATAGTAGCAATTAACAATTGTATATCAAGACTTAGAGTTGATTTAAAGGATATGTCATTAGTAGACGAGACTTTGCTGAAAAAAACAGGTTCAATGGGAATTGTAAAACCATCTTCGACTCATATTCATGTTATATATGGGCCTAAGGTTGAAAAAATAGCAAAGCAAGTAAAAGAGGCTATGAAATATTAATAAATGAAATAAGAAATAGCAACTTTTTAAGTTGCTATTTCTATAAGTTAGAGCCAGAAGATATGTTCATACGAGACATATATAATTCTATTATGATTTCTATAATAAATTGAATGGACAACCTAGAGTTAATATCAATTCCTGAAAAAAATCTTTTTTGAGTTTTTCCTAATAGAACAATATCTGATTTTTTAGCTAATTCACTGTCAGGATTGGATGTGATAGCTATTACAGTGCCGGAAGTAGCATTACTTATTTCTACTGCTTTAACAATTGGTTCTGTAGATCCCCCAAAACTTCCAATGATAAACACATCATTTTCAGTCATTTGAGAAGCTATTTGATAGACAAGAGGTGGATCAAAGTAGAACATGCAGTGTCTATTTAGAGATATTAGTATATTATACAGATATTCTAGCGACATCTGAGTGAGACCTCTTCCGAATATATGAATATTTTTATTGCTACATAAACAATCAACTATAAAATTTAAATCAGCTAAATTTAAAAATGACATTGTTTCTTTTAACTCAATGAGGCGGTTAGAAAGAATTCCATTAAGCCCTATAGAATAATCAGTATCTTTAGATGTAGAATAATATTTTATATTAAATTTTAAATCATTAAACCCATTAAAACCTAGTTTTTTACACAGTCTTAAAATGGTTGCGGTAGATACATAAGTATTTTGAGCAAATTCATTTATGCTCATTTTAGAAATTTTAGATTTGTTGGAAGCAATGTATTGAAGCAAGTCATTTTCATTTGAAGTAAGTTCCTTTAAAATCTTTTTATCAAAGGGTTCAATCATGATTTCTATCTCCTCTCAATATAAAATGTTAAATTTTGATTGATCTAAATGTTTTAAATAGCATTCTATTATCATATCAACGATATAAAAAATGCAAGTTCTATTTTTTACATCTGAATCAAAAAAATTACGCTCTTTTATGAAAGTATAGATAGATATATCTGAAGTTTGAGACAAAGGATTATTTGTAAGAGGAGTAATTGCTACGACGGTTGCATTACTATTCTTAGCAAGTTTAGCAAGTTTTAGAGTAGAGGGATTTGTTCCAGTAGAACTTGCCAAAAGTAAGATGTCATTTTGGGTAAAATTAGTCGCAGCTCTATAGGCTAAGGTATCAGTTTTATATAATATGGTTTGACGACCAACTGCTAAAAGATATCTTTGCATATACTCGAAAGCCATATTAGTTAATCCATAAGAAAATAAATGAATTTTTTTATTGCTTAAAAGATAGTTTACTATAGTATCAAGAGTTTTAGTATCAAGAAGACGGCCAGTATTTTCAATCTCCTCATATAAGGTTTTAAGCACTTTTTTTGTAGGAATAATTGTAGGCTTAAAAGAATTTTTTGAAGATAGATCATTTTTTAAAGTAAACTTTAATTCAGAAAAACCGCTAAGATTAAGTTTTTTACATAAACGTAAAATTGTAGCGGATGAGAAAAAGACCTTTTCACTCAATTCTTGAATACTCATACTAAGTATTTCAGAAGAGTGATTATCAATATATTTAAGAACAGAGAGTTCACTTTGAGTTAAGTTATTTAAAGTATCATTATCGATATAATCTAACAAATTTCGTCAAATCCTTTCCGTAATTTGTTTATAAGTATATCAAAATAAAGTAGATATTTCAAGAAATAGAAGTATTATAGGAGGCTTAATATGTTTTCATTATTTAAAAAAGAAGAAAAAAAATTAGAATTAAAAGCTTATTTATCAGGAAAGGCAATAGGAATAGGTGAAGTACCAGATGAGGTATTTTCATCTAAAATGATGGGAGATGGATTAGCTATAATTCCAACAACGAACGTTGTTAGATCGCCAGGGAATGGCGAAATAACAGTAGTTATGGAAGAGTCTAAACATGCAGTTGGAATTAAATTTCAAAATGGAGCAGAGGCTCTGATACATGTAGGAATAGACACTGTAGCTATGAATGGTGAAGGATTTGAATTATTTGTAAAGCCAGGAGATAAGGTTAAAGAAGGCCAGAGACTTCTTAAATTTGATGAAGAACTAATTAAAGAAAGAGGATTGCTAACTTATACTATGATAGTAATAACTAATTTTTCAGATTATCCGGATATGTTTGTATTAAGTGGAAAAGAGGTGGGAGTAGCAGAAGATGTAGTTATAAAATTTTAATATTAAGTTTCTTAGTTAGCTTTCACTTTGTCATAGAATTAAAAATCAATGATGTATAGTAAGATTGGTTATTATTTTTACAATTAAATGTTATGTGAATGAATATATTCCATAAGTTAAAATATATATTTATACAAGGGGCTGTTGCAAAATGATTAAATTTAATCAGGCGCGATGCTCCTTTTTTGGGTTCGGAATTAAAAACTCCAAATAATAGAGATTATTCATGAATTATTTGGAGTTTTATTAATTTTAAGAAAAACAAAATAAGCCTACTTACTCAAATCCATAATTAGGCAGACTTTTTTAATTTATGAAGATGCTTTTGAGTTCGTTCATTTTGAATTTTTAAATGTAGCTTGTTAATGTTGTACCCAAAACAAAGCAATGTAAATTCAGTCTTAACGCTATTTTTTCCACGTGTTAAAAATCTACTAAATTCATAATCACTTTTTAAAACCCCAAATGCTCCTTCGACCTGAATAGATCTATTCATTCTTAATTTAGTTCCAAACTTAGTTGTAATATTTTCATAAGATAGCCTACGCTTTTCCACAAAAGTTTTCGAAACTTGCATTTTTCTATTTCCTTTTGATTTTGTGCACTTTACTTTGTGATCGCAGTTTTCACAATTTTCACATTCATATACAGTAACTTCTGATCTGTATCCACTTGTGGACTTTCTATGAATAATAGATGTTGGAACTAATTGGTTGCCATTATAACAAGTGTATATATCTGTAACAACATCATATTTCATATTTTCACGCTTACTTATATCTTTTTTAAAGCTTCTTTTTTTCCACTTTTCATATGTCTGTGGTTTTATATATGGTACTTGATTATTTGATTCTAAAAATAGGTAGTTTTCTTCACTTTCATATCCTGAATCTGCAATTACATTCTGATACTTCTGTCCTGTTTTTTCTTGAATATTACGAATCATAGGTATTAATGTTACTATATCATTTCTGTCACTAAATATTCCGATACCGGTCACGTATTCACTTTCAACTCCAATTTGAACATTATATGCAGGTTTCAATTGACCATTTCTCATATGATCATCTTTCATATGCATGAAAGTTGCGTCTGTATCAGTTTTTGAATAGCTATTCCTTTTTAAAAATATGCTTTTACTTAAATTATATTTATCTTGTCTTTCTTTATATTCAGATAGTTGCTCTATCCATTTTTGAAGTGTAGTTTTTTTCTTCCCAATACCGTGAACAAATACTATGTTTCTTTCTTCTTTCTCAGATAAAAGCCATTGAAGAACTGTATCTATATCGTCTATCAAAGTTTCTTTTGTAACAGTAAATTCTTTCTGTTCTTCACGGTTAATAGAGTCTAAAAGAAGCAATATCTTATCAAACATTCTACCTTCATTTTTTAAAATAGACTTCTTCCAAACAAAGGTGTATCGATTCGCATTCGCCTCTATTTTAGTTCCATCTATAAATACATTCTCAAATAATATTTCTTTTTGCTCTGCTAAATATTTAACTTGCTGATAAAATAAATCTTCAATAATATCATTTGAAAGATATTCTTTACGGAATCTACTAATTGTAGAGTGATCTGGTGCCTTGCAAGATTGAAGTAGCCACCTAAAATTTATATCTCTTCGACAAGCTTTTTCTATCTTTCTACTTGAATAAATATTTTGAGAATATGCATAGGTTATTATTTTGAACATGATTTTAGGTTCCACTGCCGGTTTTCTTCCAACGGAAGAGTACGCCTTATACAACTTTTTATAATTTAATCCCTCCAATACATGACTTAGCAAGCGGACAGAATCATCTTCTGGTATTAAGTTTTCTAAATTTAATGGTAATATAAGTTGAAAATTATCATTAAACTCATTATAATTTTTATTGTATGATTTGTTTTTTTTGCATGAATTAATTATACAATCAATGTGAGTTCTTTGGAACTCACATTTTTTTGTATAAAAAATGGACTGTTGCAAAACTTAATTTAGTTTTGCAACAGCCCTTTGTAGTTTGATGTTAATAGGACTCTATAGATTGCTGATATCTAAAAAAGTTATCAGGATCATATTTGCTTTTTACTTCTCTAAGCTTACAATAATTTTTGCCCCAATATTCATAACCATAGTCTTTTAATTCTGAATAAGGAAAATTGACATATGAGCCTCGAGTTAAAGGTTCTACATAGTTAAATACCTGATTAACCCAATTTACATAAAGTCCTTCTCTAATATCTTTTTCCCACTCAGCTGTAATTCCTAAAATATAGGATGAATTTCTGTAAAAATATGCAGTGGAATCTATAGGAACTTTTTTTACAGCGCCACCTAAACTATATAACCTAATATTACAAATAGCACCTTCAGGACTATTATCAATATAATCGATTAATCTATTTATATTTTCTTTAGATAGAGGTCTATATACAAACCTTCCAGTTGCCTTAAAACTATTAGGAGGTCCATAAAAAGATCCAATATCTTTTACAGCATTAATGAAAGGTACATATTTAATTGACGATTCTTCTAATAAATTAGGAATCATAAGAAAGTCTTTTAAAATTTCTTCAGCCTCATATTCGTATCCATAAAAAAATGCATTTAGATAAATTCCTTCTTTATTAAGACCAGCAAAACAGCTAATTCTATCATCAGCAGTTTTTAACCACTTTTGCCATAGCTCTATAAATTCGCTTCTAGATGTGTTGTCCCACCTAAGTTGAATAACAGTTACTTTGCTAACTTTATATACTTTAAAAGTATAACTTGTAGCAACCCCAAAGTTACCAGCTCCAGCACCATTAGAAGCCCAGAATAAATCAGAATTAATCTTTTTATCTGCTCTAATTGAATTTCCTTTACTATTTATTAAATCTAAAGATAATAAATTGTCAGAAGTTAATCCAAAAAGTCTTGAAGATAAACCTATACCTCCTCCTAAAACTAAGCCAGAGATACCTACTGTTGGACAGGTACCTCCTGCAAAACCATAACCTTCCTTAGCAAGAGTGGAGTATACCTTCCATAATCTTGTACCTGCTTGAATTTTTGCAATATCTTTTGTAGTATCTATATAAACATTGTTCATATAAGTTGTATCTATCACTAGTACAGCATTAGCTGTAGAGTAACCCTCATAATTATGCCCGCCAGTACGAATTCGCAGCTCAACCTTATTTTTTCTACACCATTTAATTGCATTAGAAATATCAAAGTCATTGTAGCAATATACAAGAGCAATTGGAAATTTATTAATAGCTCTATTATAAACAAGCCTTAAGAAAGGATATTCTTTATCGTAAGGAGTTACAACTTTTCCTGTTAATTTACTAAAGTCCATATTATCACCCTTTTTAAAAATAATTGGTAATATATTAATATGACATTACTTCCAATAAATCTACACACTTCTACACTGTAGGAGCGTTCTCCAGCTCCATTAAATTCCTTTTAACCTCTATCCTGTAGAAGCCGTTTCTCAGGCTTCATCAAATCCTTTTAACTTCTATCCTGTAGGAGCGTTCCTCAGCTCCATTAGATTCCTTTTAGCTAACTAAATGATTAGGCTGGCGCTGAAAGACACGCACATCTGCTCTGTAGAGACTTCTTCCCAAGTCTCATCAAATTCTTGAATTCTTCTTTTCTTGAATTCTTCTTTTCTTGAATTCTTCTTTTCTCTATAAAAATACAGGCGGCTCTTACAAGCCGCTGTATTTTTATTGCATTTGTTCTAACATGTTAGTCATTTTGTGAACCATAGGAGGAGCATCCATCTGAGGAGAAAATATTTCAACTAAGCATAATTTATTGCTACATTCTTTCTCAACCTGCTTTATGGTATCGTCTAGTTCTTTATTGGTATAAACCTTAGCTGAGAAAAAGTTTCCTCCGAATGCTTCTATGAGTTTTGAGAAATCCCAAGAGGGTATATCATTATAATGAGCCTTATATTCACCTATATTAAGATATTTTTCAATTGTATATTCTTTATTATTAATTAGAAATATTATAGGTTTGCAGTTATTTATAAGCATAGAGCTTAGTTCTTGAGCTGTCATTTGTGCAGAACCATCTCCAGCAAATAAAATTAAACGTCTATTTTTATCAGCTATGCAGGCACCAAAAGCTGCAGGTACTCCATAACCTATACTTCCCCAACCGCCCTGGGTTATATAAGTAACATCTTTAGGCAATCTTATTTGTGAAATACCGTATTGTAAGGTACCGGCATCAGCAACTACTATATCTCCAGCTTTAAGCATTTCCTGAAATCTAGTATAATAATATTCTGATGAAACAGTTTCATTTAAAGAAGGAATATTTTTATTATAAGGGAAAGAAACAGAATTAAAGAAAGTTACTTTCTTATTAATTCTTAAAGTGAATTCTTTAAGTAAATCCTCCATGAGTATATTTTCATAAACAGTCATTCCAACTTTTACATAAGAGGGTTGAATTTC
The DNA here is from genome assembly GCF_022324845.1 of Clostridium sp. YIM B02506. NCBI lineage: Bacteria > Bacillati > Bacillota > Clostridia > Eubacteriales > Clostridiaceae > Clostridium > Clostridium sp. YIM B02506. The sequence goes on along the minus strand of NZ_JAKGTG010000008.1, from coordinate 36,016 downwards.
AATAATATTCACAGGATTTAATTTAGCAGTAAAAGAACCAGTATTATAATCAGACCACATTGTACCTATGGATAAAAGGCAATCAGAGGATTCAACCATATTTTGTACTTGTTTATCTCCAAGTGAACCAGCATATAAACCAATGAAATTGTTGTGACTCTCGTCAAAAGAACCTTTACCCATCATCATAGTAGCTACAGGTATATTTAAATTTTTAACTATTTTCTGAACGTAATCTTTCAAGTTATATCTCAATACGTGTATTCCTGAGATTAGAAGAGGATTTTGAGCTTTATTAATTATTTCATTTATATGGGTTATTGCAGATTCTAAATTTTTTATGTCGGTCTGACTTTGTTGAATATATGAATCTCTATTTATAATAGGTTTATCCACAAAATCTGTAGCTATTAATAAATATACAGGTTTTTTAGTAGATTTAGCTTTTTCAATAGCAGTTGGAATTTCTAATTTAGCATTTTCAGCAGTTATTATTACAGAGTATTCAGTTATCTGTTCATAAATTTTCTTAAAAACATCAAAGTTTCCATCTAATAAGGTATGATGCATTTGTTTATGTTCTTTTTGCATCATACTTTTAGGAGCTCCTACAATATGAATTACTGGTACGTATTCTGAATATGATCCTGCTATAGCGTTACAAGCACTTAATTCTCCAACTCCAAAAGTAGTTATAAGAGCACTTATCCCTTTAACTCTTCCGTAAGCATCTGCAGCATAACCTGCATTGAGTTCATTACGACAATCTATAAATTTTATAGTTGAATATTTTTCTAAAGTATTTAAAAGAGTAAAATTATAATCCCCTGGTACACCAAATATTTCAGTTATCCCCTCTTTGCTTAAACAATCAAATAAGTATTCTCCAATGCTTTTCATTTTAATCCTCCTAGTAAAATATAGTTTAACTTATTTTAAACATAGATGATTACTGATATTCATCTAAAATTAATTGAATATATATCAGAAATTTGATATATTAATAAGAAGTTTAACGGGATGGTGAATTTAATGGTTACAATTAAGGATATAGCTAAGATAGCAGGTGTAAGTCCAACAACAGTTGGAAATGTGTTACATGGAAGAACTAAAAAAGTATCTCCTGAGACTTTAGATAAAGTTAATAAAGTAATAAATGATACAAAGTATGTAGCTAATATGGGGGCAAAAGTATTAACTAATTCTGGATCTAGAATAATCGGAGTTATTATGAACTATTCTAGAAGAGAGGATATAAATGCTATTAAAGACCCTTTTTATGGAGAAATAATAGGAGCTTTAGAAAAAGAAATAAGAGAAAAGGGGTATTTTATGATGCTTTATACCTCAGCAGATGTGGAAGAAAGCCTAAAAATGGCCTCAGCCTGGAATATTGAAGGGTTAGTTGTATTAGGTTGTTCATGGGAAGACTGCGTTAAATTTAAAGAAAACACAACCATACCAGTAGTTTCTATAGATTCTTATTTTAGTGGAGTAGAAGAGAAGGACATGGAATACATAAATGTAGGACTACAGGATTTTTTTGGAGCATATGAAATGACTAATTATCTAATTAGTGAAGGGCACAGAAAAATTGCTTTTTTAGCAGATGAAAAATATCCTGTTGGCGTTGATAAAGAGAGATTTGAAGGATATAAAAAAGCTCTCAGAGAAAATAATATAGAATTTCATAACAGCTATTATATACCATTAAGTTATAAGAAAAATATAAGGCATTTAGAATTAAAGAATTTTGGTGGAGAGAAATTAAATGAATTTACAGCTCTATTTTTTGCATCTGATTTTTATGCAGTTGACGCTATGAATATTTTTCAAGACAACAATATAAAAGTTCCAGAAGATATATCTATTGTAGGGTTTGATAACAATATATTTTCAGAACAATGCAGGCCGAAACTTACAACGGTAGAGCAGAAGGTTTCTGAGAAAGCCTTATATGCTGTAAAGCAGTTAATGTTTTTAATAAAAAAAGAACCCTTAGAGAAAAAAAACATACATCTTCCTGTAAAATTAGTTATACGTGATAGTGTGAAAAATTTAAAAGGAAATAATTAGAGGTTAAATTGGATTTAACCTCTAATTATTTTTTCAACAGGTGTTTGGAAACACCTATTGAAAAATAAGGGCTTATTTGATAGTATAAAGGTGAGGTGTTTCGTGACACTAACATGGTATAGATGGGAGAGAGAGTTATGAATAAATCACAAGAAGATAAGTCTTGGTGGAAAAATGCAGTTATATATCAAATCTATCCGAGAAGTTTTCAAGACAGCAATAATGATGGAATTGGAGATTTAAAAGGAATTATAAGCCGATTAGATTACTTGGAGAACTTAGGAATAGATGCTATATGGCTTTCACCAGTGTGTAAATCTCCACAAGATGATAATGGTTATGATATTTCTGATTATAAGGATATTGATCTTATATTTGGAAGTCTAGAGGATATGGACAAACTAATTGAGGAAGCAAAAAAACATAATATAGGAATTATATTAGATTTGGTGATTAATCATTCCTCAGATGAACATAAGTGGTTCATTGAGGCTAAAAAGAGCAGAGAAAATCCATATCATGACTATTATGTATGGAGAGATGGGGAAGAAGGTATCCCTCCAAATGACATGAAGGGCGTATTTGGAGGGTCAACTTGGGAATGGGTACCTACGGTTCAACAGTATTATTTTCATCAATTTTCAGTTAAGCAGCCAGATCTTAATTGGGAGAATTCCAAGGTTAGAAAAGAAATTTATGACATGATTAATTGGTGGATTGATAAAGGGATAAAGGGGTTTAGACTAGATGTTATTGACCAGATTGCAAAGGAGCCTGATTTAAAGATAACTAATAATGGACCTAAATTACATGATTATATTCAAGAGATGAGCAGAGAAACCTTCCAAAAAGCTGATTTAATTACTGTAGGAGAAGCTTGGGGAGCAACTCCAGAGCTGGCTAAGTTATATAGCAATCCAGATGGCAGTGAGTTTTCCATGGTATTTCAATTCGAACACATTGGACTAGATCAAGAAACAGGAAAGGAAAAATGGGATTTAGCTCCTTTAGATTTTATCAAGCTAAAGAAAATACTTTCTAAATGGCAGGAGGAATTATTTAATACAGGATGGAACAGTTTGTTTTGGAATAATCATGATCTTCCACGCATAGTGTCTAGATGGGGAGACCACAAGAATTATCCAGTGGAATCTGCAAAAATGCTTGCAACTGTTCTTCATGGTATGCAGGGAACTCCTTATATTTATCAAGGGGAGGAGCTTGGAATGACTAATGTTGAGTTTAAACTTGAAGATTATAAGGATATTGAAACCTTAAATATGTATAAAGAACGTTTAGAAAATGGGTATGATGTAGAAGATATTATGAAATCTATTTATGCTAAAGGCAGGGATAATGCAAGAACTCCAATGCAATGGAGTAAAGAGAAAAATGCAGGTTTTACTAAAGATGAACCTTGGATAAAAGTTAATCCAAATTATGAGAGCATTAATGCAGAAGAGCAATTAGGAGATAAAAATTCAATTTTTAATTATTATAAGAAGTTAATCAAACTTAGAAAGAGCTATGATGTATTTGTAGATGGAAAATATGAACTTCTATTTAAAGAAGATAGAAATATATTTGCTTATACCCGTACTTCAACAGATACTACCTTATTAGTGATATGTAATTTTTATGGAGATACTATAGGACTTGAAATACCAGTGGAATATAGAAGGCATAAGGAGCTATTAATTAGTAATTACACAGAAAATAATGAAGATAAATTGCTTCCTTATGAAGCAAGAATCTACTTAATAAAAAACTAAATTTGAAGAAGCAGAGGTCTTTAGATCAACATTTTGATGTTATTTATAAACTACAAGAGACTATAAAGTCTCTTGTAGTTTATTACTTGAGCATAGTTCTTTGAAATAAATCTAAGGTTAAAATTCTGAAAGCCTTACACCCATATCAAAGGCTTTTTTGCAGTCTAAAGGAAACTGTTCATCTCTTATTTTAGCTTTATGAACTTCATTAAATTTAGTGGCTTCATATTTAGAATAAGCCTCAAATTGATAGGTATCTGCAGAAACTAAATATTCTGACTCCCCATTAAGAATTTGAAGACTTCCCTTATATCTATTAAATAAAACATCATAATCTATTTTTTCTATAAAATCTTTTGGAACATTCATAGTATAAATAAATCCAGACGATATTGTTTTAGGGAATACTGATCGTGAACCCTCATTATAGGAAAGGTTAGAAAATAATAAACGCTCTAAAAAGGACTGCATTTCTCCAGTAATATTGCCAAAGTATATAGGAGAACCTAAAATTAAGGCATCACATTTAGAAACTTTTTCTAAAACCTCAGTTAAATCATCTTTTATAGCACATCTAGCTATAAATTTTGTATTTTTTCTTTTACAAGCAAAACAGCTAATACAACCTTTAAAATTTAAATCATATAAATGTATTAATTCTGTTTGGGCACCTACAGAACTTGCTCCTTCTAAGGCTTTGTTTAATAAAGTAGCTGTGTTTTTAGTTTTTCTTGGGCTACCATTAATAGCAAGAATTTTCATGTTTAAAATCAACTCCTCAAAAATATAGTTTAACTTTAACACAATTATATCAAAAGTAAGAAAAGGATGGTATTAAGTTTATATACCATCCTTAAGAACATTTATATTTCTTCTAGAGCAGTTTTAGCTATAAGAATATCTTCTTCAACACTTCCACCACTAACCCCTATAGCACCAACTATATGTTCACCTATAATAATGGGAATTCCTCCACCTACTGCAGTGATATTTTTTATGTTTTCTAAAGTATAGAGAGGCTTTCCAGGTAATATAAGTTCTGATAGATTTTCAGTTGACATTTTTGTTGCAACGGAAGTATATGCTTTATTTAGAGATAAAGAAACACTTATTAAAAGAGCATCATCCATTTTATGTTGAGCAATTAAATTTCCACCCTCGTCAACTATAGCAATAACTACAGGAATATTTATTTCTTTAGCTTTATTTTCAGCTTTATCTAATAATTTTTTGGCTATATCTAAGGTAAGTTTATTTGGTTTTAATGAACTAACTAAGTCTGAGGTTATTTTTTTTACCATATCTTCATTAATCATTTAAATAACTCCTATATTAAATAAATTTTATCTACCATAAAGCTATTATATAATTTGCATTATTTTTATACTGGTAAATTAGAAATTTATAATTTGTAAAATTAAGACCAAGACTTAAATTTACCTAATTTTAGTTACAATAGTGTTATTAATGTTTTTAGTAGATGTGTTACCATATTAATTATCAGATATTGTAAACTAGGGGGATAATCATGAGATTAAAAGATATTGAATTAAATAAAGCTGATTTAATGAGAATAATACAAGAAACTGTTCCAGGCAAACAAATAACTATGGCTCATGTGATAGCAAGTCCTGATTCTATAATATACAAAAAGCTTGGATTAGATCCTAAGATTGATTATAATAGGGCAGCGATAGGTATATTAACAGTTACTCCAAGTGAAACTGCTATTATTGCAGCAGATATTGCAATTAAAACTTCTGCTATAGATATTGGCTTTATTGATAGATTTAGTGGAACTTTAATTATCACAGGAATGATATCGGATGTGTCTATTGCTTTAGAATCTATTTTAAGTTATGCACAAAATACTTTAGGTTTTGATGTTTGCAATGTAACTAAAGCGTAGGTGGTAAAATGAAAAAAATTATGTTTGTAGGAAGAACTGGAGCTGGTAAAACTACATTAACCCAAGCTTTGAAGGGAAAAGAAATAAGCTATCACAAAACCCAGTATATTAATAACTTTGATGTTATTATAGATACCCCAGGAGAATATGCAGAAAATAGAACTTTAGCTAGGGCGTTAATATTATATTCATATGAGGCTGATATTGTAGGACTTCTTATGAGTTCTCTTGAAGAATATTCTTTATATAGTCCTAATATAGCTGCTGGCGCAACTAGAGAGATTATTGGAATTGTAACACAAATTGATAAAAAGGATTCTAGACCAGATTTAGCAGAGGAATGGTTAAAACTTGCAGGCTGTAAAAAGATTTTTCATATAAGTTCCTACACAGGAGATGGAATAGCTAATCTAATAGACTATTTAAAGGAAGAAGGAGATATACTTCCTTGGGATAAAAAGTTTTAAATTTACAATGAAAAGGTTTAAATTTTACAAACTTTGAATAAGGAGGGGAAAATGAGAAAAATTTTGATGTTGGCAGGTGATTATACAGAAGATTATGAGGTTATGGTACCTTTTCAAGCATTAGAGATGGTGGGATTTAAAGTAGATGTGGTATGTCCAGATAAAACCGAAGGAGAATATATTAAAACTGCGGTTCATGACTTTGAAGGGGATCAGACTTATAGTGAAAAGCCTGGTCATAACTTTTTACTTAATTGTTCTTTTAGTTATTTAAAACTTGAAGAGTACGATGGTCTTTATATAACAGGAGGACGGGCACCTGAGTACTTAAGGCTTAATAAAAGAGTTATAGATATAGTAAGATATTTTATGGAACTAAATAAGCCTGTAGCTGCTATTTGTCATGGAATTCAGATTTTAACAGCAGCTGATGTTGTAAAGGGAAGAAGATTAACTGCATATAATGCAATAAAACCAGAAGTTATAATGGCTGGTGGTGTGTTTATAGATAAGAATGCAGATGAAACAATTGTAGATGGGAACTTGGTAACAGCTCCAGCATGGCCTGGTAATACTGCTATATTAAGAGATTTTCTTAAGCTTTTAGAGGTTAAAATAAAATTATAATTTTGATAGTTTTTAAGCATGAAAGTAATTTATATTAAGTTACTTTTGTGCTTTTTTTAATTTTTACATAGTTTTAATTTTACAATATTTAAGTTTGAAAAGTATTACATGGATTTTGAGCGTGTACTATATAATGAGGTTGCACGAAAAAAGTTTTTATAATTCTAAAGGAGGAATTAAATTGATATCTAAAGGATTTTCAAAACCAACTGAAAGAGTAGAAAGATTAAAAAGAATGATTGTTGATGCAACACCATATGTAGAATCAGAAAGAGCGGTGCTTGTAACAGAGTCATATAAAGAAACTGAAGGTTTATCTCCTATATTAAGACGTGCTAAAGCTGTAGAAAAAATATTCAACAATTTACCTGTTACTATTCGTCCAGATGAGTTAGTAGTAGGTGCTATTACTAAAAATCCACGTTCAACTGAAATATGCCCAGAATTCTCATATGAGTGGGTGGCTAAAGAATTTGATACAATGGCTACAAGAGTTGCAGACCCATTTGAGATTCCAAAGGAAACTGCTAGAGAGTTAGAAGAAGCATTTAGCTATTGGGAAGGAAAGACTACAAGTGCTCTTGCAGATTCTTATATGTCTCAAGAAGCTAAAGATTGTATGTCTAACGGAGTATTTACTGTAGGAAACTATTTCTATGGTGGAGTAGGTCATATATGTGTTGATTATGGCAAGATATTAAAGAAAGGTTTTAGAGGAATTATTGCTGAAGTAGTTGAAGCAATGAATAGAATGGATAAAAAAGATCCTGACTATATAAAGAAACAACAATTCTATAATGCAGTGATTATTTCTTATAATGCAGCAATTAACTTTGCTCATAGATATGCAAATAAAGCTAGAGAATTAGCAGCAGTAGAATTAAACCCAACTAGAAAAGCTGAGCTTTTACAAATAGCTGCTAACTGTGATAAAGTTCCTGAAAACGGTTCAAGTAATTTCTATGAAGCGTGTCAATCTTTCTGGTTTATTCAAATAATGGTTCAAATAGAGTCTAACGGACATTCAATTTCACCAGGACGTTTTGACCAATACATGTATCCATACTTAAAAGCTGATAAAGGAATTTCAAAAGAGTTTGCTCAAGAACTAGTTGACTGTATTTGGATAAAACTTAATGACATAAATAAAACTCGTGATGAAATATCAGCTCAAGCATTTGCAGGATATGCAGTGTTCCAAAATCTTTGTGTTGGTGGACAAAATGAAGAAGGATTAGATGCTACAAATGAAGTTTCTTATATGTGTATGGAAGCAACTGCACATGTTAAGTTACCAGCACCATCTTTCTCTATCCGTGTATGGCAAGGTACTCCAGATGAGTTCTTATTAAGAGCTTGTGAAGTAGCTAGATTAGGTTTAGGGGTTCCAGCTATGTACAATGATGAAGTTATTATACCTTCATTAGTAAATAGAGGAGTTTCTCTTAGAGATGCACGTAACTACTGTATTATAGGTTGTGTTGAGCCTCAATGTCCAAATAAGACAGAAGGTTGGCATGATGCAGCATTCTTTAACGTAGCAAAAGTATTAGAAATTACATTGAATAACGGTAAGGTAGGAAATAAGCAATTAGGCCCTGCTACTGGAGAGATGACAAGATTTAAGAGTATAGATGATTTCTATGTGGCATTTAAGAAACAAATGGAATATTTCGTTTATTACCTAGTAGAAGCAGATAACTGTGTTGATTATGCTCATGCAGAAAGAGCACCACTTCCATTCTTATCAGCTATGGTTGATGATTGTATAGGAAGAGGTAAATCAGTTCAAGAAGGTGGAGCAATCTACAACTTTACTGGTCCTCAAGCATTTGGAGTTGCTGATACTGGAGACTCTGTATATGCAATACAAAAACATGTATTTGAAGACAATACTATAACAATGGAACAACTTAAAACCGCATTAGATGCTAACTTTGGTGCTTGTGAAGAAACTGTTGCATGTACAAGTACTAGCACTATGGATGCTACTGAAATGCAAATATATGAAGCAGTTAAGAAGATTTTAAGTAATGCTGGGTCTATAGATTTAGCTGATATCCAAAATCAAGTTATTTCTGGATTTAAAGCATCTCAATCTCAAGTTTCAGGAGATTTTGAAAGTATAAGAAGACTTTTAGATAATACTCCTTCTTTTGGAAATGATATAGATGAAGTTGATATGGTTGCACGTAAATGTGCTCAATTATATTGCTTTGAAGTAGAAAAATACACAAATCCTCGTGGAGGTCAATTCCAAGCAGGAATCTACCCAGTATCTGCAAACGTATTGTTTGGTAAAGATGTTGCAGCATTACCTAATGGAAGACCAGCGAAGAAACCACTTGCAGATGGTGTATCACCAAGATCAGGAAAAGACCATTCAGGTCCAACAGCAGCAGCAAATTCAGTTGCTAAATTAGACCACTTCGTAGCTTCTAATGGTACTCTTTATAATCAAAAATTCTTACCATCAGCAGTTGCTGGAGATACAGGATTACAAAACTTCTCATCTGTAGTAAGAAGTTACTTTGATCATAAAGGTATGCATGTTCAATTTAATGTTATAGACAAGCAAACATTATTAGCAGCTCAAAAAGATCCACAAAAATATAAAGATCTAGTTGTTCGTGTTGCTGGATATAGTGCTCAATTCGTAGTACTAGCAAAAGAAGTACAAGATGATATTATAAGCCGTACAGAACACACACTATAATCTTAAAAATCCCTTGTAAGTTTTATAAGGTTAAGGGAGATGAGCATAATGAATACGATTAATTATAGAACTGAAGGAACTGTGTTTGATATACAAAGATTTTCAATACATGATGGACCAGGTATTCGTACCATAGTGTTTTTGAAGGGGTGCCCTCTATCATGTTTATGGTGCAGTAATCCTGAGTCGCAAAAATTAAAACCCGTTTTAATGTATCAATCAATGAATTGTATTCATTGCGGAAGATGTATTTCGGCATGTAAGATAGGCGCTATAAATGCTAATAACAAGAACTTTATAGATAGAGATATTTGTACAGCTTGTGGTGAATGTGTAAATGTATGTCCAACAAGTGCTTTAACTTTAAAGGGTAAAAAGATGACTGTAGAGCAGGTTATAAAAGAGCTTAAGAAAGACGCTATAGTATATAGACGTTCAGGAGGCGGAATTACCTTATCTGGAGGAGAACCTTTAGTTCAGTCAGAATTTGCTAGAGAATTATTAAAAGCTTGTAAGGCGCAAGGATGGCATACAGCTATAGAAACTACAGCTTATGCAAATACAGAAACTATTGAAGAAGTATTTCCTTATATTGATTTAGCGCTAATGGATATAAAAAGTGTAGATAGCGAAATGCATAAAAAATATACAGGAGTTCCAAATGAAAAGATTCTAGAAAATGCTAAACTGGTTTCTAAAATAACCAAAATGGTAGTTAGAGTACCTTTAGTACCTGATTTTAACTCAAGTGAGAAGGATATTTTAGAACTTTGTGACTATGTTAAAACACTTAATGATATTAATACAGTTCATTTATTACCATATCACACTTATGGCGAAAATAAGTATGATTTGCTTGGAAGAGATTATCTTATGAAAAAGACAAGAGCTTTTGCTTTAGGTGAAGTTGAAAAACTTCAAAAAATCATAGAAGAGCAAGGAATTAAGTGTGTTATTGGTGGCTAATTATTATATTTTAAGGATGGAGGATTTAAAATGGATCAACAATTGATCGAAAAAGTAATGAAACAGGTTTCTAGTGAATTAGGAATTCCTCTAAAGGAAGAAAAAAGCGAGGTTAAAGAAAGCTGCAAAACTTCTGGAATAGGAGTTACAGAATTTGTAGGTACTGCAATTGGTGACACTATTGGATTAGTTATTGCTAGCGTAGACCCTTTACTTACAGATGTTATGAAATTAGGTAAATATCGTTCTATAGGAATTATAGGTGGTAGAACTGGCGCTGGTCCACAAATAATGGCAGTAGATGATGCTGTAAAGGCTACAAACACAGAAGTGATTTCTGTTGAACTGGCAAGAGATACTAAAGGCGGCGCAGGTCACGGAAGCTTAATCTATATAGGAGCTGATGATGTTTCAGATGCTAGAAGAGCAGTTGAAATAGCACTTGCAAGCTTAGATAAGTATTTTGGAGATGTTTATGCTAACGATGCAGGACATTTAGAATTTCAATATACAGCTAGAGCAAGTTACTGCTTAGAAAAAGCTTTTGGAACTCCACTTGGAAAAGCTTTTGGTATGGTTTGTGCAGGACCAGCTGCTATAGGAACTGTTTTAGCAGATGTTGCTGTTAAGGCTGCAAATGTTGATGTAGTTGGATATTGTTCACCAGGTGGTGGAACTAGTTACTCAAACGAAGTTATATTAACTTTCAGCGGTGATTCTGGAGCTGTTAGACAAGCTGTTAGAGCATCTATAGAAGTTGGTAAGAAACTATTAGGTGCTTTAGGAGATGAACCTAAGTCATCTACAACACCATATATCTAAGAAAATAAAAATAAGGATTACCTAAAATTTAAGGAGGCATATATATGAATTCAGATGCATTAGGAATGGTTGAGACAAAAGGATTAGTTGCAGCTATAGAGGCAGCAGATGCTATGGTTAAAGCAGCTAACGTTAATTTAATAGGATATGAAAAAATAGGTTCAGGGTTAGTAACAGTTATGGTTCGTGGAGATGTTGGAGCTGTTAAGGCAGCTACTGATGCAGGAGCAGCTTCTGCAAGATTAGTAGGAGAGGTAGTATCTATACACGTTATTCCTCGTCCACATACAGACACTGAAAAAATTCTTCCTAAATTTGTATAGAAGATAATAGAGCAGGAGGTATAGGATGGAAATAGATGAAAAAACACTCAAAGAATTAGTGAATAGAGTCATAGAATTATTTCAATCCGAAAGCTCTAGGCAAAATATTATTGTTCCTAAAAAGAAACTATATGTTATTTTTACGGAAGAATTTAATGAAAAGTATTCAACCTTTTTTGAAGATTTAGATAAACAAAATGAATATGAAGCTTATGCTATAGTCCCAGAAGAAATATATACCGAGGCATTAATAAATACTTTAAAGCAGTTTAAATTCTGTAAAGAGGTAATTTCTAGAGAAAAAGTCAACACAAATGACTTAGATGAATACCTCACAGTGTTTCCAACAATATCGAAAACTATTATAGCTAAAACCGCACTATGTATTGGAGATACCTTTGAAACGAATTGGATTTTTAATAGCATGGAAAAGGGGCAAAAAATAATTTTATTACAATCTGGTCTTGAAAAGTTTAGCGGTAAAGAGCCTGTAGCTTATAGAAATAAGATATTAGATTATTATAGAACCTTGTTGGAATTTGACATAGAAATTTCTGAGTATATATTCCAAGTAAGTTCAAAAAATTTCTCAATTGTAAATGAAAAAGTCACACACACACAAACTACACACGAATGTACTGGGAAACAAATAATTACAGAATATGAAATTGAAACGCTTAAAGAGTATAACAAAATAGTATTAAAACCTGGGGATATTATTACAGAGATGGCTAAGGATAAAGCTCGTAGCTTAAATATTGAAATTGTAAGAAAAGGGCTATAAGAATCAATGATTTTCATAAAATGCGGATTTATCCGTGTTTTATGAAAATTAAATAAACTTAAAGTGAGGTGACAAGATGAAAGAAGCATTAGGTTTGGTTGAAACAAGAGGACTATCAACTGCAGTTTTGGTTGCTGATACAATGGTTAAAACATCCAATGTCAATATAATAGATATTGAAAATACAAAGGGACTTGGATACATGACTATTAAGATTTCAGGAAATGTAGGGGCAGTAAATGCAGCTGTAACAGCAGGAAGGCAAATTGCTCTTGAAAACAATGCTTTTGTTTCTGCTAAAGTGATTCCAAGACCTTCAAATTATATAGAAGGTACCTTTTGTCAGCCTAAGAAAGAAGAGACAAAGCCTAAAGAGGAAGACAATCCATTAGAAAATGAAGTTTCTGAAAAAACTTCAGATTTTAAGATAGTTGAAGTTGCTAGCTCTGAACCTAAAATAATGGAGCTAGAAAATAAGGTAGAGAAAAAATCTCAAGAAATAGAAGAGTTAAAGGAAGTTAAAGAAGAAAAATTTCTTCAAAAAGAAAGTGAAATAAAAGAAGAAGCTATTCAAACTTCTATAGATATATCAAAAGAAACGCCTAATACAGAAAATGCTCAGTCAGAAGAAAAGAAGATCAAAAAAAATAGTAGAAAAAAGAAAGAACCTAAAAAAGATAATGATGATAAAGCTTAAAACTACTAATTAAGAAAGGACTGTAATACCATGTATATGGCAAAAGTGGTTGGTAATGTTGTTGCCACAAGAAAAGATGAATCATTAGTTGGATATAAGTTAATGGTTGTTAAAAAAATAGATGCTAAAGGGGAATTTATTGATTCAGAAGAGGTTGCAGCTGACTATGTTGGGGCTGGAATCGGAGATTATGTGCTATTATGCAAAGGATCGGCTGTTCGTGTTAATGATCAAAAACATAAGGTTGCCATCGATATGGCTATCATTGGAATTATAGATACCATTGATGTGTAAAAATCAAGGTATTTTAATTTAATAGCTTAGAAAGGAGGCAGACATGGAATTAGGATATAATTTTTTTAATAGAAAAGAGCTAAAAAGTGGAGTTTTTCCTTCTGTGAATGATGCTGTTTTATCTGCTTTAGGTGCATATAACCAATATAATAAACTGACTTTAAATGAAAGACAAGAGATTATAGATGCTGTAAAGAAAAAACTATTAGATAAGGTAGAAGAAATTGCTTATATGACAGTTAAGGAAACTGACATGGGAAACGTGGGGGATAAGATTCAGAAACTAACTTTAGCAATAAACAAAACTCCAGGAGTAGAAGATTTAATCACAGAGGTAAAAACAGGGGATAACGGTATGACCTTGTATGAATTATCTTCGTATGGTGTAATTTGTGCAATTCATCCATGCACTAACCCATGTGCTACATTAATTAGTAATACTATTGGAATGCTTGCAGCAGGAAACTCAGTTGTTCATTGTCCTCATCCAAGGGCAGTTAATGTATCAAAATATGTTACAGAAATAATCAGTGTAGCAATAAGAGAGACCTGCGGAATTGATAATTTAGTTGTAACTTTAAATGAAATTTCTATAACATGCACAGATGAAATTATGAACCATCCGGATATTTCTATGATTGTTACTACAGGCGGCAATAATGTTTTAAGACAAGCGATGTCATCAGGTAAGAAGGTTATTGGAGCGGGACCTGCAAATCCAACTACAATTGTAGATGAAACTGCTGATATTAAAAAGGCTGCAAGAGATATTGTAAAGGGAGCTTCTTTTGATAATAACATTATGTGTACATCTGAAAAGAGCATTGTTGTGGTGGACTGTATAGCAGATTCCTTAGTAGAAGAGCTTATAAGAAATGATGTTTATTATGTTAATAATGATGAAGAAATGCTTAAGCTTACACGTGCGACTTTAACAAACGATATAACCTTAAATAAAATATTAGAAGGTAAAAGTGCAAATGAGATTTTAGCTAAAGCTGGTATAAAGTGTGATAGATACATTAGGCTTATAGTTGTTAACACAATAAAGCAACATCCTTTTGCTACAGTGGAAATGCTTATGCCTCTAATTCCTTTAATAAGAGTTAAAAACTTTGAGGTAGCGCTAGAAACTGCTATAGAAATAGAACAAGGATTTAGACACACGGCTACTATACATTCTCAATCAATTGATAGGCTTAATATTGCTGCAAAAGAAATGCAAACCTCAGTGTTTGTGAAAAATGGTTCATCTTTAGTAGGTATAGGAGTTAACGGTGAGGGTGATACAAGTTTTACTATTGCCACAGCTACAGGAGAAGGGACTACAACAGCTAGACACTTTGCAAGAAGAAGACGTTGTTCTTTGACAAGTGGTTTTTCAATCCGTTAAGACAGGAGGGAAATCGTTGAAAAGTATATATATAAAAACAAAAATATATTCAGGAGAAAATTCGTTAAAACATTTAGAACAATTTAAGGACACTAGTATTTGGATAATATGTGATGGATTCCTTGTTAAAAACGGAAGTTTAAATTCATTATTAAGTTTTATTCATAGTAGTAATAAAGTTTCAATTTTTGATGAGGTTGTTCCAGATCCACCTTTAAATGTCATAGGTAAGGGCGTCGCCATTAGTAAACAAGTTAACCCACAGGTTATAGTAGCTTATGGCGGAGGTTCTGCAATAGATACAGCTAAAGCAATAATATACTTTGCTAAAGAGAAGAACTTTATTGCTAAAGTTAATTTTATAGCAATACCTACAACAAGTGGAACTGGTTCTGAGGTAACTTCAGCAACGGTTATTACTGATACAGAAACAAAAACTAAACATATAATTTTTGATGATTGTATGTTACCAGATGAGGCAATTTTAGATGCAAATCTAACAGTTTCTGTACCCCCTGTTATTACAGCTAATACAGGAATAGATGTTTTAACCCACGCAATAGAGGCTTATGTTGCAAAAGGTGCTAATGTTTATTCAGATGCTTTAGCAGAGAAAGCTGTAGAGCTTGTTATGGACTCTTTAATAAAGTGCTATAGAGAAGGAGATAACCTTGAAGCTAGAGGAAAGATGCTTGAAGCATCAAATATAGCAGGGATGGCCTTTAATATATCCGGGCTTGGGATAAATCATAGTATTGCTCATCAAATAGGTGGTAGGTTTCATGTTCCTCATGGTCTTGCAAATGCCTTACTTTTAACAGCTGTAATAGATTATAACAGCAAAAAAACTGAGGTTTTAAGAAAATATGCTAAACTTGCCTATAAAGTGGGCATGGTTGAAAGAATTCAAACAGATGAATTTGCTGTAGAAGTTTTAAAAACCTATATTAAATCTATTAAAAGTATCATGAAGATGCCAGTTAACTTAAAAGAATGTGGTGTGGATAAAGACGAGTTTGAAAAAGCAAAAGCTCAAATGTCAAAAGCTGCATTTAAGGATGGATGTACTTCAGCAAATCCTAGAGAAGTGTCAGAATTTGAAATAGAGATGATATTGGAATCAGTATACTAACCTAACCTTAACATGATAGAATATATGTAGATGTATTCTTATGGTGTATAAAGGAGAGGATTAAATGAATGAATTCTACAACAGAGGAAAATTTGAAAACTTTGCTAATAACGAGGAAATAGATGAGGCGATAATCAATAAGTTTAATATTGCTAACTTGTTTGGGAAAGAAAAACTAGAAAACATTCAAGAAAAGATATCTAAAGCAACAGGCTTAGCTTTTGTTACAGTGGACTATAAGGGAGAACCTATCACAAAGATGACATCCTTTACAGATTTTTGCTGTGAGATAAGAAAAAATAAAGATGCTGCCTGTATATGTAAATCTTCAGATGCTTTTGGAGCCATTCAAGCTGCAGTTACACAAAAAAATAGTGTCTATTTCTGTCCTTGTGGTTTGTTAGAAATAGCAATACCAATAATAGTAAGAGGACATTATCTTGGTGGATTCATTGGAGGACAAGTAAGGTGTCTAGATGCTCCGCCAGAAGTAAGTGAACTTAGCAATGTTATAAAACACTCTCAAAATTATAAAGAAGATAAACATAAACAGGAACTGTTTAATAAAACACCTTTATATGAATATGAGAAATTTATGAGTGTTGCAGATTTAATATCATTAATTATAAATCAATTGGGAGAAAAAGAAGCATTTAGATTAGTGCAAAAAAGTTCTTTGAAAAAGCAAGTAGAGGAGTTAACTGTTTCTAACAAACAATTAGAAATAGAAAACGAATTAAAGAATATAGAATTAATAAATTCAAGGGCTCAATTAAACCCATATTTCTTAGTAAGTGTTTTAAACTCGATTTCAAATTTAGCTACCATAGAAGATTCACCTAAAACTAATGAGATGATAATAATGTTTTCTGAGTATTTAAAACAGAACTTAGCACATTCAAAAAGTTATGCTTATTTATCAGAGGAATTTGAAAATGTTGAAAAATATCTAAAGATCCAAAAAATAAAGTATGGAGATTTATTAGATTATTCAATAAACATATCTGAAAGCATGAATATGCAAAGAATACCTTGTCATATCATTATACCTTTTGTTGAATATGCTGTCTATTTTGGAATAGCAACTAAAAATGAAGGTGGTAAGGTTGAAATTGAGGCTTATTATGAAAATGACGATGTTATTATAAGTATTTCTGATAATGGCTCAGGGCTTAGTAGTGAGCTAATAGCTAAAAGATTTAAGCTATTTAAAGGTAATTATGAAGGGGAATCTATTCAGATTAGTATTGAGAATGCAAGAAAAAAACTCATAACCTTATTTAGTGAAAAGTACGATGCTTTTATAGAGAATATAGAAGGTAAGGGCACCAAAAGTATTATTAGATTTCCAATAAAGTTTAACGAAAGGAATGTCTAGATAAATGTATCGTGTATTGATTGCAGATGATGAGCCGTTAATGAGACAGGCTCTAAAAGTTATGATATCGAAGGTAGATGGTTTTGAGGTTGTATATTCTGTAGGTAATGGAGAGCAGGCTGTTCAAATATGTAAAAGTAATAGTATAGATATAGTGTTTATGGACATTATGATGCCTGGAGAATCAGGTATAGAATGCAGCAAAAAAATATACGAACACAATCCAAATACTATTATATTTATAGTTTCTTCATATAATAATTTTGATTTTGCTATTGAGGCTTTAAAATCAAAAGTAAAAGCATATATCTCAAAGCCAGTTTCTTTTGACCAGATAGAAGCTTTACTAGAAAATCATAAATCTGAAAATGAAGTTAAAAATTCAAAGGGAATTGAAGGCAAGTCCGATGAGATATTCTCAATTATGAAAGAAAAGGATTTCAAAAGGATATACTATGAAATTCCTAAGATAGTAGACTCTATATATGATAATGAAAATACAGATTTAGAGTTATTAAAAGAAAATTTTATAAATATAGGAAAAGAACTTATGGATTCTATAGGTTTATCAAAAAATGAAATAGAAAAAATAGAAGAGCTTTTTCCTATTAATAATTTTCAACATAAGGAAAAAAGATATTTTGAATTTTGGCTTTTTAAAGTTATGAATTATGTTTTTCAACAAAATAGTATTAAAAAGTATAGTTTGCTTAAGACGGTTTTTGATTATATAGAAGATCATATTGAGGAAGATATTGGGTTAAATGAAATAATAAATAATTGTTCAGTAAGCCAAGGGTACCTAAGCAGAATTTTTAAAAGACAATTTAATGTAAGCGTAATGGAATACTTGCATATGAGAAAAATAAATATGGCGAAAAGCTACTTTTGCTTTACAGATTTAAGTATTACAGATGTGGCATTTAAACTTGGATATAACGAAAGTAGTTACTTTAGTAAAGTGTTTAAGAAGTATGAGAATATGACAGTTTATAGGTATAAGAAAATGTTATAGAATCTCAAAGGCAAGGTAGGTGATAGAAGTATGAATGGATATTTTATTACATCAGAATCTGTTACAGAAGGACATCCTGATAAAATTTGTGACCAAATATCAGATGGAATATTAGATGCGTATTTAGCTTATGATACTAATTCTAGAGTGGCAGTAGAAACTATGGTTTCTAAAAATACTATTATGATTGCTGGAGAAGTAAGATCAAAAGCTAGAGTTAATGTAGTAGATATAGCGAGAGAAGTAGTTAAAAATATAGGTTATACAAAAGAGGATTTAGGTTTTGACTACAAATCATGTTTAATATTCACAAATATTAATACGCAATCCTCAGATATAGCTTTAGGTGTAGATAAAATAGAGGAAAATAATAGTTCATCTAATGAGATACTAGGGGCAGGAGATCAAGGGATTATGTATGGCTATGCCTTTGATGAGACTGATAGTTATATGCCATTAACTTGTGATTTAGCGAATAAGCTTACAATGAAGCTTGCAGAACTTAGAAAAACAGGCGGTGTTTCATGGTTAAGACCTGATGGAAAGTCTCAAGTTACAATGAAATATGATGTTGATGGTAAACCTCTAAGTATTTCAAGCATAGTTATTTCTACTCAGCATGATGATGGAATTGAATATGATTATATGAGAAATATAATTGAATATGATGTAATTAATAGTGTTATAGATAGTAATTTAATTAGATACGATACCAAAATACACATTAATCCAACTGGAAGGTTTGTTATAGGTGGACCAGCTGGTGATACTGGATTAACAGGTAGAAAAATAATGGTGGATACCTATGGTGGAGTGGGTAAACATGGTGGTGGAGCTTTCTCAGGAAAAGATCTTACTAAGGTAGATCGTTCAGGGGCATACATGGCAAGATACGTAGCTAAAAATATAGTTGCTGCAAAATTAGCTAAAAAGGTTGAGGTATCTTTAAGCTATGTAATAGGCTTACCGGAGCCAGAAGCAATAACTATCAATACCTTTGGAACTGAAACTATAAAAACTAATTATATTGATGAAATAGTAAAAGATACTTTTTCATTTTCAGTTTCTAATATACTAAAAGAATTAGATTTAAGAAAGCCACAATTTATAAAAACAGCTGCCTATGGACATTTTGGAAGGGGAGACCAAAACTTTAGGTGGGAGGAACTCGATAAAGTTCAAATCTTAAAAGAAAAAGCAAAAAAATGTATCTCAGATAGTTTTAAATAAGATTTAGGAGTTGTGGATAATATGGATATATATATGCTGATAGCAGCATTTGGGGGAGGAGCCTTTGGAGCTTTAGTTGGATCTATACCTGCTTTTATACTTACAGGTATATTGGCTGTAGTAGGGGGACTATTAGGACTTGCAGGTATAGCAGAACCTTCAATTGGAAATATTACTTTTGGTTCATTTTTAGGACCGCATATAGCCTTTACTGGTGGAGTTGCAGCAGCAGCTTTTGCAGGAAATAAAAGAAAGACATTGGAGAATCCAAATGATGTCTTGACTCCATTATATGGAATCAATGATTATACAGTAATAATCATGGGAGGGATATTTGGAGTTATAGGATTTCTATTTCATTACCTATATGGTACTCTTCTTAAATTCAACACAGACCTTCCAGCCATATCTGTTTTTAGTACCTTAATAGTTTCAAGATTAGTATTTGGAAAGACCGGACCTGTAGGAAAATATATAGGAGAAGGGTCTAGACAGTGGTTGCCTAGTGCAAAAACTTTAATTAATCACATAATACTTGGAGTAACAGTAGCTATAGTTGTAAGTGGAGTTGGGATATCTATGCTTAATTCAGGAGTTCCAAAAGCTGCTATGGCTATGTACCCCATAGTATGTTTTGGAATAAGTGCAACATCTTTAGTGTTTTTACAGATGGGATTTGGTGTGCCAGTAACCCATCATATTACACTGCCGGTTGCAGCTGTAACTATTATGACTGGAAATATCTTTTTAGGAGTTATTATTGGAGTAATTTGTGCAGTAGTTTGGTTAATAGCTGGAAATATATTTAATAGTCATTGTGACACATATATAGATCCACCAGCTACAACAATATTTATAATGATGTTTATAATAAATGCAGTATTCATTTAATCAAATAATAAGGAGGATTTTTTTATGAGTAATGAAGCTTTGGGAATGGTTGAAACAAAAGGATTAGTAGGTGCAATAGAAGCGGCTGATGCTATGACAAAAGCAGCAAATGTTGCGTTGATAGGATACGAAAAAATAGGATCAGGACTAGTAACTGTTATGGTTCGTGGAGATGTAGGAGCTGTTAAAGCAGCTGTTGATGCGGGAGTAGCTGCTGCTAGAAATGTTGGAGAGGTAGCATCTCAACATGTTATTCCTAGACCTCACAGTGATACAGAGAAAATTTTACCTAAAACAATATAGTTTTTTGTAAAATAGCTAGAGAGTGAGTTGATGAAAATGGAGACAGAAGAAATTGTAAAACTGATTACCAAAATAGTTGCTGATAAGATGAAGGATTTAGAAAGTTATAAAATTCCTATTGGAGTTTCAAATAGGCATATACATGTTAGCCAAAAGGATTTAGATAAACTCTTTGGTGAAGGATATACTTTAACTAAAAAGGGAGATTTAAAACAGCCTGGACAGTTTGCTTCTAACGAAACTGTAACAATAAGAGGACCTAAAGGAGAATTTGAAAAAGTTCGTATTTTAGGTCCTGTAAGAGAAGAAAGTCAAGTTGAAATTTCTATGACAGATAGTTTTCGATTAGGAGTGAAACCTCCGATAAAAGAGTCTGGACAATTGGAAAATACTCCAGGTCTTGAAATTATAGGACCTAAAGGAATTGTACAAATCCCACAAGGAACTATTATTGCTTTAAGGCACATCCATATGACACCAGAGCAGGCTATGAAAATAGGTGTTAAGGATAAGGATGTTGTAGAAGTTGAGACCTTTGGAGAGAGACAAGGTGTTCTAGGCAATGTTTTAATTCGTGTTTCAGATAAGTATTCTTTAGAAATGCATGTAGATGTAGATGAGGCTAATGCATGTTCTTTAAAAAATAATGATTTTGTTATCTTACGCAAAATTTAAGGAGCGCTGGCAATGGTCATAAATGATGAAAAGTTAACAATTTTTTCTGAATTGGTAGCAGAGGATAAGTGTAATAAGTTTAGCGGAAAGCTTAAGACTGGAGTGGACTTAGGTACTGCTAATATAGTTGTGTCTGTGGTAGATGAAAATAATCTACCTATTGCAGGGGCAACTTATCCTTCTACTGTTGTTAAAGATGGTATCGTGGTTGATTTTGTAGGAGCTATAAATATTTTAAGAAAATTAAAAGACAAGGTTGAAAAAATAATAGGTACAGAGCTATTAGAAGCTGCTACTGCAATACCTCCAGGAATTATTCAAGGAAACATCAAATGTATATCTAATGTTGTAGAAGCAGCAGGGTTTGAGGTTATAAATGTTGTTGATGAACCTACTGCGGCTGCTAGTGTTATAGATATTAAAAATGGTGCTGTAGTGGATGTAGGTGGAGGAACCACGGGAATAAGTATTTTAAAAGATGGAGAAGTAATCTTTACTGCAGATGAAGCAACAGGAGGAACCCATATGACTCTAGTTATAGCTGGATATTATGGTATTTCTATTGAAGAGGCAGAGAAGATTAAGAAAGATCCTAAAAATGATAGAGAAATTTTCCCTATAATTAAACCCGTAGTAGAAAAAATGGCATCTATAGTAAAAAGATATTTAGAAAATTATGAGGTGTCTGAAATCTACGTTGTAGGAGGGGCATCATCCTTTAGTGAATTTAATGATGTATTTGAAAAGCAAATAGGCGTTAAAACTATAAAGTTCAATGAGCCTTTACTTGTGACGCCTTTAGGTATAGCAATGAATTGCAATAGAGTGTGAAAATTTTTAGAAAAGAGGAGTAGAATAAATGAGTATAGATGCAACTTTAGTTGAAAAACTAGTTAGACAAGCAATAGAAGAAGCAAAAAGTAAAAATTTAATATCATTTAATAAGGTTGAGACTTTAAATAATTATGGTATTTTTAATACAATGGATGAAGCTATAGAAGCTTCAGATGTTGCGCAAAAAGAGCTATTAAATACATCTATGGCAAATAGGCAAAAATACGTAGACACCATAAAAGCGACAGTATTAAAAAGAGAAAATTTAGAGCTTATTTCTAGAATGGCTGTTGAAGAAACAGAAATAGGAAAATATGAGCATAAGCTTATAAAAAATAGAATAGCTGCTGAAAAAACTCCTGGTATAGAGGATCTAACTACAGAAGCTTTAACTGGAGATAATGGAATTACTTTAGTTGAGTATTGTCCATTTGGAGTAATAGGATCTATAACGCCAACAACAAATCCAACAGAAACTATTATTTGTAACTCAATTTCAATGATAGCAGGTGGAAATACAGTAGTTTTTAGTCCACATCCAAGAGCTAAAAATGTATCTATAAAATTGATAACTATGCTAAATAAAGCTTTAGAAGAAGCTGGCGCACCAGATAACCTTATTACTACAGTTAAGGAACCATCTATAGAAAATACTAATGCTATGATGGAACATCCAAAAGTTCGTATGTTGGTTGCAACTGGAGGACCTGCCATTGTTAAAAAAGTAATGTCTACAGGTAAAAAAGCTATAGGAGCTGGTGCTGGAAATCCGCCAGTAGTTGTAGATGAAACAGCTAATGTAGAAAAGGCAGCCATAGATATAGTAAATGGATGTAGCTTTGATAATAATGTCCCATGTGTAGCTGAAAAAGAAGTTTTTGCAGTGGATCAGATATGTGATTATTTAATTCATTATATGAAACTTAACGGTGCCTACGAAATAAAAGACAGAAACACCATACAAAAACTATTAGAGCTAGTTACTAATGAAAATGGTGGACCAAAGGTATCTTTTGTAGGAAAAAATGCCAGCTATATTTTAAGTAAATTAGGGATTAATGTTGATGATAGTATTAAAATTATAATTATGGAAGTTGATAAAGATCATCATTTTGTAAAAGAAGAAATGATGATGCCTATATTACCTATAGTAAGAACAAGAGATGTTGATGAAGCTATAGAATATGCTTATGTAGCTGAAAATGGAAATAGGCATACTGCCATCATGCATTCAAAAAATGTTGATAAACTTACAAAAATGGCTAGGCTTCTTGAGACCACCATATTTGTAAAAAATGCTCCATCCTTTGCTGGACTTGGAGTAGGAGGCGAAGGAAATACAACATTTACTATAGCAGGACCTACTGGTGAAGGATTAACTACAGCAAAATCTTTCTGTAGAAAACGTAGATGTATAATGGTTGATGCTTTTAATATAAGATAAAGAAAAAGGTTGGAGTTTTATGCTTCAACCTTTTTGTTTTTGAAATTTATCATAATATTTTAAATAAAATATTCCAAAATACTGTTGACAAATTATTAAATAATAATTATTATTAATAAGGAAGGCAAATGAAAATTAATATTAATTAGAAGATGGAGTGTGATTGAGAATGTCATTAATTAACAAAAAAGTTTCAGATTTTAAGGTGCAAGCATATCAAAACGGAGAATTTAAAGAAGTTACTTTAGATTCAGTAAAGGGAAGTTGGTCAGTATTCGTATTTTATCCAGCAGACTTTACTTTTGTATGTCCAACTGAATTAGGTGAATTAGCTGATAACTATGAAAAGTTTAAAGAAATAGGTTGTGAAGTTTATTCAGTATCTACTGATACACATTTTGTTCATAAGGCATGGGCTGATACTTCAGATACCATAGCAAAAATTAAGTATCCAATGTTAGCAGATCCAACAGGAAAACTAACTAGAGATTTTGAAGTAATGATTGAAGAAGAAGGATTAGCTTTGAGAGGATCATTTGTAGTTAATCCAGAAGGAGAAATAAAAG
This sequence comes from Clostridium sp. YIM B02506, assembly GCF_022324845.1. Lineage (NCBI taxonomy): Bacteria > Bacillati > Bacillota > Clostridia > Eubacteriales > Clostridiaceae > Clostridium > Clostridium sp. YIM B02506. The sequence continues at coordinate 11,702 of NZ_JAKGTG010000008.1, read as the reverse complement.
CTTACGAAGTTCATGATAATGGAATCGGAAGAAATGCAGAAGAATTATTAAGAAAAGTTCAAGCAGCTCAATTTGTAGCTGAAAATGGAGATCAAGTTTGTCCAGCTAAATGGCAACCAGGTGAAGATACTTTAGTGCCTAGCTTAGATTTAGTAGGAAAACTATAATAAATTAACATAAAGCTTGTACTTTAAATTAACATAAGAAGCTTTACTAGTAAGAGTGAATAGTGATTAAGAAAATTCTAATGATTAAGATTTTCTGATGTAACTTTTCACTCTTATTCATTAATACGGTAAAATAGGAGGTAAAAGGTATGGAGAATATTTATGATCTTGTGATAATCGGGGGAGGCCCAGCAGGACTTTCAACAGGAATATATTCAGGAAGAGCAAAGTTAAAAACATTAATAATAGAAAAAGAAGATATAGGCGGACAGGTTAATAAAACTTATGATATATATAATTATCCAGGAGCTAGAAACAGTAATGGACCTAAGCTTATGGAAGAGATGAAAGATCAAGCAACTGATTATGGTGTAGGTTTTATGTCTGCAGAAGTTACTGAGGCGAACTTTAAGGAAGATGTTAAAGTTTTAAAGACAGAAAGAGGGGACATTAAGGCTAGAGCTGTAGTTATAGCAACTGGTGCTTCTCCAAGAAAACTTGGATTTAAGGGAGAAGGAGAATTTACAGGAAGAGGAGTTGCATATTGTTCAACTTGCGATGGACAATTTTTTGAAGGTTTAGAGGTATTGGTAATAGGGGCAGGATTTGCTGCTGCTGAAGAAGCTATGTTTCTTACTAAGTACGCAACTAAAGTTACAGTAATAGCTAGAGAACCAGAGTTTACTTGTGCTAAATCTATAGCTGATAAAGTTTTAGCTCATCCTAAGGTTGAAGTTAAATTTAATACAGAACTTCTTGAAGTAACTGGAGAAGAGCTAGTAAATCATGCAAAACTTATTAATAATGTTACAAAAGAAGAATCAGAGTATAATGTAAAATCAGGAGATGCTGGTTTTGGAGTATTTGTTTTCGTAGGATATGAACCTCAAAGTAAACTTTTTAAAGGTATATTAGAATTAGATAGAGCAGGCTATATAATAACTAATGAAAACATGGAAACAAATGTACCAGGAGTATATGTAGCAGGAGATTTAAGACCAAAACAATTAAGGCAGATAGTTACAGCTGTTTCAGACGGAGCTATTGCAGCTACTACAGCTGAAAGATATGTTATTGAATTAAAAGAGAGATTAGGAATAAAAGAAGAAGAACCTATAAATGAAATAAATAATCATAATAAAAAAGAAGAAACTACTAAGGACTTAGGAAAAATAGAAAAGAGAAGTAAACTATTAAATGATGCTTTAAGAACTCAACTTAAGGGTGTGTTAGACAGGCTTACAGATGAAGTTACATTAGTATCAATTGTAGATGAAAGTCTTCCAAAATCTATTGAGCTTAGAGATTTAGTTTTAGATATAGCCGATCTTGGAGATAAGGTAAAAGCAGAGATATATATTAAAGGTCAAAATTTAGATATTGAAAAGAAAATTAATTCAGATAAATATCCAATAGTTGCGCTTTTAGATAAAGATAATAACTATAGAGGGGTAAAATTTCATGGAGTTCCAGGAGGGCATGAATTAAATTCCTTCATATTAGCTATATATAATCTTGGAGGACCAGGTCAGCAGGTAGATAATGATATATTAAGTGATATGAAAAAAATAAGTAATAAAACAAATATTAAGGTTTGCGTAGCATTATCCTGCCATCTATGTCCTGATGTTGTAGTATCCTCTCAAAGAATAGCTATAGAAAATGAAAATGTAGAAGCAGAGATGATAGATGTATCAAACTTCAAAGAACTTAAAGATGAGTATAAGATAATGAGTGTTCCAGCTATTATAGTTAATGATGACAAGGTGTATTTTGGAGCTAAAAAGGTTAAAGAAATATTAGAGATAATTGCATAGAGTAAGTTGAAGGGCGATACAATACTATTAACTAGTATTTCATCGCTCTTTTCATAATTCACATAATTATGAAAAATTAACCTTTAGAAAAAATTGCTAGTTTATGATATAATTTATTAATGATTATTATTATGTTGTAATATTTGTTATTGAAATTATTTTTATACTATATTCCAACAATAAAAATCTAACTATATTTTCTCAATATTTTTATAAATAAGATTTTGAATACTGCCCCAAAAATGGCAAAGATAAAACTTAAATATATTGAAGAAATTTACGATTAATTTTAGTAGGATTTGTTTTAATTAAATATTTTTGTACATACAATGTTAGTGGTCATTTATTTTACAATAATTTTATTACAAATTTCTTAAAGTTTAAGTATGTGCAAAAAAGTGTTAAAAATTCTTACAAATTCTGGTATAATTATACGGGGGGTAGTCACTATGGAAATAGAAAAAAGAAAATATAATAAAATTGCAATAGGAGTCATAGTTACGCACTGTATCTTCCTTATGGCATATTTTTCTTTAGCACTACATTTTAGGAATCATTTTTATTTTGGATCGACCATAAATCTAGTTGATGTATCAGGAAAAACCGTAGAAGAAGCTGAAAAGCAGATAGCGAATAAATTTAGTTCTTATTCATTAAAGCTACAGGATTCCGAAGGAACAGAAGAAATAAAGGCATCAGATATTGATTTAAAATATGAACCAAATGGACAAGTTTCCCAACTGAAAGAAGAACAGAATGCATTTAAATGGCTTCTTGCTCTTATAAACAGGGATAGTAGTGAAATGAAAGAGGATGTTTCTTATAATCATGAACTTTTAAAAAGTAAGGTTGATAAGTTGGATTTATTTAAACGAGAAAACACAATTGATTCAAAAGATGCTACTTTTAAGTATACAGGTAATGGATACGAGATTGTAAATGAGGTTTATGGGAATAGAATAGATAAAGAAGTATTCTATAATAAAATAGTAGAGGCAATTAATAACGGAGAAGAAACCTTAAATATAGAAAAGGCAGACTGCTATATAAAACCTAGCTATACTGCTAAATCTAAAGAAATCATAGATACTAAAAACACTCTTAATAAATACATTGCATCAACTATTACCTATTCTATACAAAACAATCAAGAAGTTATAGATAAATCTTTAATAAACACTTGGATTAATGTTAATGAAAATTTAGAAATATCTTTCGATGAAGGAAAAATGAGAAAAGATTTAAATGATATTTTTTATACTTACGAAACTGTAGGGAAGTCTAGAGAATTTAAAACTTCATCGGGTGCTAATATAAGTGTTGGTGGTGGCGATTATGGCTGGTTGGTTAATACTTCAGCAGAAATTGAAGAGTTAATACCAAAAATAAAAGAGGGAAGTCCTATAAGTAAGGAACCTACCTATAAACAGACGGCAGCAACTCAAGGAAGCAGTGATCTTGGTAATACTTATGTAGAAATAAGTTTATCAGGACAGCACATGTGGTTTTATAAAAATGGAGCTCTTATTGCAGACGGAAATGTGGTTACAGGAAATTTAAGCCTTAACCATGGAACTCCAGCTGGAGTTTATAAATTAAAGTATAAACAAAAAGATACTAGTTTAGTAGGTCAAGATTATAATGCCCCAGTAAGTTTCTGGATGCCTTTTAACGGAGGTATAGGAATACATGATGCTAGCTGGAGAAATGAATTTGGTGGGAATATATATAAAACTAACGGATCACATGGTTGTATAAATGCTCCATATGCTCTTGCTAGTGCTATATATAACAATATATCTGCTGGGGTACCAGTAGTTTTATATTACTAAAAGAATAAGAAAAAGAGATGTATAGTTAAAGATAAATTCTATACATCTCTTTTTCTTACTTATTACTTAAAAGTTCAACAGAAACTTGAGTTACGTAGTTTTCATATCCCTTTACACTTGTTTCATCTAAGATAAATTCCTCAAAAGCATATCTTGATATTTCTAAATTTAGCTTTTTTAAAAATTTTAATATTCTTTTATAAGTAGAGTCTATTTCTCTATAATCTCCTTGATGAAAGGCTATGCAATAGATTCCTTTAGGTTTAGTGAAGAGATAAGGAAGATTTTCTTTAGAAGATAGTTTTGTATAAAGATAGGAGTAGTTATCTTTAACACCAGCTAGGATGTTTTCTTTATTTATCATAGCTCCAATAGAGTAACCAGAATTTAGATTACTTATATTGCAGTAATTCATATGTTCTGAAATAATTTTTAAATACTCTTTATGACTTACATTTTCAATAGATTTACTTAAAACCAAATACTCTTCATCCAAAGATTCTATGCTAATTTTTGAATAATCCATATTGCAAGCCTTTTTAGTTATAGAGAGCTTAGTCTCCATAAGTTTACGCATTCTTTTAAGAGCTTCTATATCTTTATCAACCTGTAGAATTTTCTCTTCAAATAAATTAATTAAAGCTTCTGGAGTTCTATTATCTAAATAAGTTTTAATTTCTTTTAAAGGCATATTTATTTCCTTTAAAATAGTTATTACATTAAAGACATCAAACTGGGGATAAGAATAATATCTATAACCTTTTTCATCTTTGATTTCAGGAGAAAAGATACCTATATCATCATAATGAAAAAGAGTTTGTTTTTTTACATTGCATAGTTTAGCAAATTCTCCAGTATTAAAATATTTATTTAGATTTTCATTCATAATTTATTCACCCCTTGACTATACGGTAACCGGATACCTTATTATTATATAATAGCCATATAATAAGAGCATTTCAAGAAGGAGTATTTATAATGAAATTAATATTGAAATACATGAAGAAATATAAAGGGTTAGTGATTCTTAATATAATATCAGTTTTTGGTTTTGCACTTGTAGAATTAGGAATTCCAACTATAATGTCTAAGGTTATTGATAATGGAATAGCTAATAATGATATAGATTATGTAGTAAAGGTTGGAAGTATAATTGTTGTAATTTCAATTTTAGGAACCATAGGAACAATTTTATTAGGGTATTGTTCTTCCAAAATTTCAACCAGTATAACTAGAGATATAAGAAATGATATTTTTATAAAATCTCAGGAATTCTCACATAGTGAGTACGATAAATTTGGAATATCATCTATGATAACAAGAACTACTAATGATGCTTTTCAAATACTACAGTTTACAAATGTAGTGCTTAGGACAGCTCTACTTACGCCTGTTATGTTTATAGTAAGTTTAATAATGATAGTTAGAACAAGTTTAAATTTATCTGTAATTTTAGCAGTAACAGTCCCTTTTATAGTATTAGGAGTTGCTATTATAGCAAAGATATCTCATTCTATTTCAGAAGAGCAACAAAAAAACATGGATAAACTAAACAGAATTTCTAGAGAAAATTTAACGGGAGTAAGAGTTATAAGAGCTTTTGGAAATGATGAATACGAAAAAGAAAGATTTGAAGGAATAAATAATACCTACGCTGAAATATCTAAAAAACTATTTAAGCTTATGGCAATTTCTCAACCTGCCTTTTTTGGATTATTGAACATGGCAATTTTGGCTATATTTTGGATATCAAGTAATATGATAAGTTCACAAACATTACAAGTTGGACAACTCGTTGCCTTTATAGAATACTTATTCCATGCAATGTTTTCTATAATGTTATTTTCCATGGTGTTTATAATGTATCCTAAAGCACAGGTCTCTGCTAACAGAATTGAGGAGCTTTTAAATACAGAACCTATTATAAAAAGTCCTAAAAATGGTGTTTTGGAAACGGGAACTAGAGGATTAATTGAATTTGATAATGTAACATTCACTTATCCAGAGGGAGAAGAGCCTGTGTTAAAAGATATATCATTTAAGGCTGAGAAAGGGCAGAAAATTGCTTTTATAGGCAGTACAGGCAGTGGTAAAAGTACACTTATAAACTTAATACCTAGATTTTATGATGTTACAAAGGGATGCATCAAAATAGATGGAGTAGATGTTAGAGAATATGATTTAAAGGCATTACGTAACAAGATTGGTTTTATACCTCAGAAAACTTTGTTATTTACAGGTACTATAGGAAGTAATATAAGGTTTGGAAAAATAGATGCAGATAAAATTGAATTAGAACATTCAGCTAAAGTAGCTCAAGCTTATGACTTCATAAGTAAGAAACCTAGAAAATTCGAGGAATCAATAAGTGAAGGTGGAAAAAATGTATCTGGAGGGCAGAAGCAGAGATTATCAATTGCTAGAGCCTTAGTTAGAAAGCCAGAAATTTATATATTTGATGATAGTTTTTCAGCTTTAGATTTTAAAACAGATGCAGTTCTTAGGGAAAGATTAAAGGAAGAGGTAACAGATTCTGTGGTTCTAGTTGTTGCCCAAAGAATAGGATCAATACTTGATGCAGATAAAATAATAGTTTTAAATGAAGGTGAAATAGTTGGGACAGGAACCCATAGAGAACTTTTAGATAGTTGTGAAATTTATAAAGAGATAGCATTATCTCAGCTTACAGAGGAGGAACTTAGAAGATGAAAAAGTTAATATTTATAGTAAAGAGAGTTTCTTTCTTTGTAAAACCATATAGAAAATCTTTTATAGGAGCTATTTTATTTATAATAATGGCAGCTGTATTTACTGCTGTATCACCTAGGGTAGAAGGGCTTATTATAACAAGGCTATCAAAAGATGCTACTAACATAGTGAAGGGGGTAACAGGTGCCTCTATTAACTTTGAATATGTAATAAGAATATTATTAATATTAGCTGTTATATATGTTCTTGGACCTTTAACTACTTATTTAGCAAATGCACTTTTAACTGAAGCAATTCAGAATACTATGAGAGATTTAAGGGATGCAATTCAAAATAAGATTGGGAGATTACCAGTAAACTACTTTGATAAAAACACTTATGGTAATATATTAAGCAGGATTACAAATGATGTTGATAGCGTATCTAATGCCCTTCAACAAAGTTTTATTCAAGTGGTTAATTCAATATTATCAGTAATATTAGCTGTCAGTATGATGTTTTCACTTAATATAAAGCTTTCACTTATAGCTATACTTATAATTCCTTTAAGTTATTTAGCATCCAAATTTATAGTTAATAAGTCACAGGGCTTATTTAATAGTCAGCAAGAAGCTTTAGGTAAGCTAAATGGTAAAGTTCAAGAAACTTATACTGGTTTTAATGAGATAAAACTATATGGTAAACAAGAAGATTCAATAGAAGAGTTTAAAGAGATCAATGAAGAACTTTTTAATACTGGGTTTAAGGCACAGTTTATATCTAGTATAATGTCTCCTGTAGTTTCTCTAATAGCTTATCTTACTATAGCTGTAGTTGGAGTAGTTGGAGCTATGTTTACAATAGCAGGTGCTTTAACAGTAGGTAATCTTCAAGCTTTTATACGTTATATATGGCAGATAAATCAGCCTCTTTCTCAAGTAACTCAATTATCTTCTACAATACAAGCTGCATTTTCAGCTGCAAATCGTGTGTTTGAAATATTGGATGAAGAAGAAGAGGTTCAAGATAAGAAGGATTCAATTAAACTTGATAATCCTGTTGGAGATGTTACCTTTGAACATGTTAAGTTTGGGTATAGTGAAGATAATATTTTAATAGAAGATTTAAGTGTAGATATAAAGAGTGGACAAATGGTTGCTATAGTTGGGCCAACAGGAGCAGGGAAAACAACATTAGTAAATTTATTAATGAGATTTTATGAAGTTTTAGATGGTTCAATAAAAATAGATGGTGTTGATACTAGAGATATGAAACGTGAAGATTTGAGAAGCTTATTTGGGATGGTACTTCAAGATACTTGGTTATATAATGGTACAATCCATGAAAATATTGAGTACGGTAGATTAGGTACTAGCAAAGAAGAGGTTATAGAGGCTGCAAAGATAGCAAATGTGCATCATTTTATAAAGACACTTCCAGATGGATATAATATGATATTAAATGAAGAGGCATCAAATATATCTCAAGGGGAGAAACAACTTCTTACTATAGCTAGAGCAGTAGTATCAGACCCTAAGATACTTATATTAGATGAAGCTACAAGTTCCGTAGATACAAGGCTTGAGTTACTACTTCAAAAAGCTATGAGGAATATAATGAAGGGTAGAACAAGTTTTGTTATAGCACACAGATTATCTACAATTAGAAGTGCAGATTTAATACTGGTTATGAATGAAGGAAATATTATAGAACAAGGAACACATGAAGAACTTATGAAAAAAGGCGGCTTCTATGAGAAACTTTATAATAGTCAGTTTGGAAATCAAGATGAAGAAGATTAGATATTAAGTTTATAATTTAAAAAGGATTTTTCTAAAGTATTGAGACTTTTAGAAAAATCCTTTTATTTTACTTTAAAGTAGGTAATTCTTGAGCAAAGTTATAGAAATCCTTATAGCTTCCTTGATAGTCAGAAACAATATCTCCTTGAACTCTGTTTATCACATAATCATTTATTAGATATGTTTTGATACCAACTTTAGAAGCAACTAAATCTTCTTGAACGTCATTTCCAACCATCAAACATTCTTCAGCATCTTTATTGATGTCTTTTAATATTTCTTCATAGAACTTAACTTGAGGTTTACAGTAATGATTTCTTTCATAGGAAGATATATAAGAGAAATCTTCAGGTTTAAATCCAGTCCAGCTTACTCTGTGATGAATAGCTTTTAGTGGGAATATAGGATTAGTAGCTATAACAAGATTGTATCCTTTTTCCTTAAGAAGACTTACGGCCTTTCTCATTTCTTGAGATTCATAACAAAACTTTTTTAGATTTAAAAAGTTAGTATCATAAAATTCATCAAATTTCTTTTTATAAACTTCTATATCACCATTGATTTTATTTGCGAAATCCTCCATAAAAACTTCTTCATTTAATTTTTCATCAAGGTTTTTAATCATAACCATAGTAGAAGCCCACATGTTGTTTTCTAATTCTTTTGGTTCAGCTATATCCTTAAAATGAAGAGCTATTTCTTCAAAATATATCTTAAAAAAATTCTCCGTATCTAATGGTAAAAGTGTTCCGTCTAAATCAAATATAATAGTATTTATCATGTTAATACCCCTTTCATAATTAGATGTCCTAATATTATAATATCCTAATGTCCTAATATCCTAATGTTAGGACATATAAAAAACTAAAATTTTCTTAAGTAGTTAATATTTTCAAGCCTCTGCTTATTAAAGCTTGCAAATCTTCATTTATCTCATCAGGCAAGTCAGAGTCAGATATTATAGTGTATTCAGGTTTTATTTTTCCAAACTCCATCAAGGATTTTTGACCAAACTTACTGCTATCTGCTAGGATATAGACCTCTCTACCTGCATTTAACATTGCTTTTTTTACGTGAGCATCTTCAATTATTGGAGTTGTAAGTTCTCCTTTAAGAGAAATAGAACAAGCAGATAGAAAAACTTTATCGACATACAATTTTTCTATATCTTTTAAGCTCTCTATACTTATGGAATTCCCAATATCGTTTCTAACTATTCCACCTATAATATGGAGATTTATATTAGGGCATTGATGTAGAATATCATAGGCTATAGTTATAGAATTAGTTATTACAGTTAGATTTTTATATCCAGAAAGCAATGGAACTATTTTAGCTACAGTTGTAGAACCATCTAAAAGCAGAGTATCTCTTTCTTGTATAAAAGATTGAGCTAAAGAGGCTATGGATTGTTTAACATCGTTTTGAATATTTTCTCTAACAATGAAATTTTCATAGCTGTTTACTTTGTCAGGAAGAATGGCACCTCCATAAGTTCGATGAACCTTACCTTTCTGTTCCATTATTCTTAAATCTCTTCTGATTGTATCTTCAGAAACTTCAAAAAGCTCACTTAGCTCTTGAACTTCTACTCGTTTTTTATCTTTAAGCATTTGTAATATCTTTTCATGTCTTTCTTCTATAAACATAAATACCCCTCGATAGTCTTTATTTATTCACGATTATGCGTTTTTTTATATCTAATATATTATATTATTAATATATTAATTTGTAAATGTACATTTTTATCAGTGTTTATTCATGTTTATACTTGAAGTTTAACAAAACATGTAGTAACATGTAATTATAGGTAAACAAATTATATAAAGAGGATGATGTATATGTTATATTTATTAGATACCGCTAATGTAGAAGAAATAAAAAGAGCTTTTGATTTATATCCAATGAGTGGTGTTACTACAAATCCGACTATAATATCAAAAGAAAAAAGAAGTTTTTTAGAGATATTAAAGGAAATAAGAGCAGCTATAGGTGAAGATAAAATGCTTCATGTACAATCTATCAGTACTAAAGCAGAAGAGATAGTTAAAGAAGCAGAATATTTAAAAGAAACTATAGGTGGAAACTTTTATATAAAGATACCTGTAATTCCAGAAGGAATAAAGGCTATGAAGATATTAAAAGCAAAAGGAATGAATATAACAGCTACAGCAATATTTACAGCAGATCAGGCTTTAATGGCAGCAAGGGCAGGAGCAGATTTTGTAGCCCCTTATGTAAATAGAATAGATAATATAAGTGGAAATGGTGTAGGAGTAGTTGAAGAGATAGTTCATCTATTTGATATATATGCTATAGATAGTAAAGTTTTAGCAGCTTCCTTTAAGAATGTGCAGCAAGTTCATGATGTTTCACTAGCTGGAGCACAATCAATAACAGTTGGTAGTGAAATAATGGACGGTTTATTATCACATCCACTAACAGAGTGGAGTGTAGATCAGTTTACTAAAGACTGGTCAGGGGTATATGGTGAAGGTAAAGTAGCTTACAACTCAAAATAGACAATAGACTAAATCCTTAATATAATTGATATATAATAAATTAATGATTTAAGAGGTATATCTAATGATGAATGAAGATATTAAGGTAATTGATTTAGCTAAGAAATTAAACTTATATGTTAAGCTTGTTACTTCCATAAAGAGTTTTGATAACTTTAATAGTTATTTCAATATTTATAGTGAAGTTGAGGAGCCTTGTAGGAGAATAGTTGTACTAACTCCCTATGAGGAACTGGAGGAAGTATATGACGAAAACCCAGATGAACCTATCAAATCAAATCTACTTATTGATGGGAATGTATGGATTGAAGAATATCCTCTAATAACAAGTCCTAAAAATATACACATTGATGCCCTAGTGGTTTCTAAAGAATTAGCCCATAATATTTCCATAATGTTTAAATAAAGAGGAGCGCTCTAATTAAAATGATACCTATAGACTGGACACATGAAAAAAAGTGTTTAGTCTGTAGGTATTTTTTATATAATAGAAATAGCAATGGAGGATGAGAATGAGTAAGATTTTATTTACGAAAGAAGACATTATAAATCTAGAGAAAAATATAAATATCTTAAGAGTTAGTGAGCGTTCAATAACATATACAAATGAATTTAAGAGACTCTTTATTGAAGAATATATGGCTGGAAAACTACCTAGAGAAATATTTACTGAGAATGGATTTGATATTAATATAATAGGTTTAAAAAGAATTGAGCAATCAGCTGATAGATGGAAGGCTTTATATAAGAAGTACGGAATCATAGGTTTAGATGATAGGCGAAAATGCGCTAGCGGACGTCCAATGTCGTCAACTTAGGGAAATATAAAAAATAATAAAAAAAACACTTGACAATAGATAAGAAAAATGAAGTC